>NZ_JBHWZP010000259.1:0-13685 GCF_042728395.1 Streptomyces sp. NPDC060205 | reverse complement strand
GCTCCACGAGGAGCCGCCCCAGCGGCTCCTCGGGCCCCAGGTATGCCAGATGACGGCACATCAGACGCTGTCCCCACTGGCGTCCCGGGCGGTACGGAACCCGGAGAAGATCTGCCGTCGGATCGGATAGTCCCAGTTGCGGAACGTCCCCCGGCACGCCACCGCGTCCACGGCGAACGAGCCGCCGCGCAGCACCTTGTGCTCGGAGCCGAAGAACACCTCCGAGTACTCCTTGTACGGGAAAGCGTGGAAGCCCGGATAGGGAAGCAGCTCGCTGGACGTCCACTCCCACACGTCACCGATCAACTGCCGTACGCCGAGCGGCGACTGGCCCGCCGGATAGCTGCCGGCCGGCGCCGGGCGCAGATGGCGCTGGCCGAGGTTGGCGTGCTCCGGCGTGGGGTCGGCGTCGCCCCACGGATAGCGTGTCGAGCGGCCCGTCTCCGGGTCGTGCCGGGCGGCCTTCTCCCACTCGGCCTCGCTGGGCAGGCGCCGCCCCGCCCAGCGCGCGTAGGCGTCGGCCTCGTACCAGCTGACGTGCAGGACGGGCTCGTCGGGCGGTACGACCTCGGTGGCGCCGAAGCGCCGCCGCAGCCACTGCCCGCCGTCGCGGCGCCAGAACAGCGGCGCCCCGATGGAGTGTTCCCGGATGTGGGCCCATCCCTCCGGCGCCCACCAGCGCCGGTCGGTGTAGCCGCCGTCGGCGATGAACGCCTGGTACGCCTCGTTCGTCACCGGGGTGGTGTCGATGTAGAACGGCGGCACCAGCCGTGCGTGCGCCGGCCGTTCGTTGTCCAGCGCCCACGGCTCGGTGGACGTGCCCATCGTGAACGGGCCGCCCGGGACCAGCACTTCGGCCGGTCCGGTGAACGCGGGGGCGGATATCGGATCCGGAGCCGTCAGAGCCACCGGACCCTTGCGGAGCTGATGGGTGATCAGCATGGTCTCGTCGTGCTGCTGTTCGTGCTGGGCGATCATGCCGAAGGCGAATCCGGCCTCGGTGAGCCGGGCGCCGGTGCCTTCGAACGCGGTGCTTTCCAGGATGTCGAGCGCCCGCCCGCGTACCTCGGCCGCGTAATTGCGGGCCTCCGCGGGCGGCAGCAGCGGCAGCGAGGGCCGCTCGGCGCGCGGGTGCTCGAACGCGTCGTACAGGCCGTCGATGTCGGGCCGCAGCGCGTCACGGCCGGCGACCGTCCGCAGCAGCCACAGCTCTTCCTGGTTGCCGATGTGCGCGAGGTCCCACACCAGCGGGGACATCAACGGCGAGTGCTGAGCGGTCAGTTCGGGGTCCTCGACGCAGGAGGTCAGCAGTGCCGTGCGCTCGCGGGCCGTGAGCAGCGCCGCCAGCGCACGCTTCCTGAGCGCCTCCGGGTCGTCGAACGTGGTGCCGGTACCGGGGTCGGTCATGGGCGGAAGTCCTTCCCGCTGAGCAGGTGTTCTGTGTGCTGTCGCGTGTGCTGTTCCCTGTCGTGTCCCGCGCTCCGCCCCGCGGCCTGTTCCGTGCCGGGAAGCGCCCCGTGCTCCGGATGACCGGAGTCGGCGGCTCGGTCCAGCAGGTCGTCGGCGGGACACCGGCCCCGGGCGACATAGCGGTCGGTGAACTCCGCGACCGCCCGCTGCACCTCGGTGCTCGCGCCGATTCTGGGCAGCGCGTCGGCGGCTGCCGCGAAGCAGGCCAGCGCCGCCTCCCGCAGCTCGGGATCGGCCAGGCCCGAGCGGGCGGCGGTCGTCCACAGCGCGTTGAGCGGTGCGGGCAGCGAGCCGGCCCGTTCGGCGAGCGGTTTCACCGTCCGGTAGGCCGTCTCGGCGGCCTCCGGATCGTCGAACAGTGCCGTCGTCACGGCCAGCGGCACGATCCAGCCGTCGTCGCCCGGCTGCGCGTCGATCATGCGCAGCTCCAGATGCCCGCGCGGCCGCACCGGCGGGAACAGGGTCGTCTGGTGGTAGTCGAGGTCCTCCCGGCCGGGCGGGGCGTCGGACCGGGTCCACTCCCGGAAACTCAGCCCCTCCGGTACGCCCCAGGGGCCGCTGGGCGCGCGGACGCACATCACCGGCGCGTCCAGGACGTGCCGTGCCCAGGCGGCCCGCGGGTCGCCGTCGAGGGGCGGGGCGCTGGTGCGGCCCGGATCCATCGCGGCCCACAGGGACTGCCGGGTGGAGCGCCAGCCCGTGGGCCGGCCCCGGGCCATCGGGGAATTGGCGAAAGCGCCCACCAGCACCGCGCCCAGCTGATGGGCCAGCCACCAGCGTCGGCCGAGACCGAGCGGTCCCGGTTCCTCGTACCCGGCGTCCAGGCAGACCTGGACGGAGGCGGAGGAGCACATCATGGCGCGGCCCTCGGGGCCCGCGCGGTCGAGACAGGTCTCCATGGCGTCGTACCGCGGCTCATGGAGGAAGCGGGTGGGTTCGTTCCAGGGGTCCTGGCCCAGTCCGCAGAGGGCGAGACCCGCCTCGCGCAGTACACCGCGTACGGCGTCGAGGTCGGCGGAGACGGAGGCGATGCACTCCGTCAGGGAGGCGGCGGGTGCGGAGCTGAGCTCCAGCTGTCCCCCCGGTTCGACGGTGACCGCCGAACTCAGGGGCAGGGCCCGCACTGCGGCGTAGGCCGCTTCGCGACGTTCAGGTGGTACGGGGAGCCGCGGGGAGCGCGGCTCGTGGACGAGCCATTCGAGTTCCACACCGAGGAAGCGGGGCGGTCCGGTCTTGAAGCATATGCCGCGGACCAGTGCCTCCACTTCGGCCTCGGTGACGGCGGAGCGGCGTGGCTCCGTACAGTCACTCACCGAATCGGACATGTCGGGATCCTCCTGAGATTCCATCCATGCCGTCGGGTCCGGCTTCGGATGGGCCGGCCCGACAGACGCTCGTCCCACCCAAGACCCTTGAGTCGGTTCGCACAAGGGTGCGTATCGCCGCTTTTGGGTGCGTGAAACTCTGTTGCGACTCCCGACCAGGATCGCTCACCATGCGTTCATGAGCACGACGGGGGATGCGGCAGAGGTACAGGGGGAGATCGCGCGGGGGGCGAGCACGGCGCCTACAGGGGTGGCGCCATGAGCGCACGGCTGCGCGCGGTCGCACGGCAGACGGAGGAGATCGTCGCGGCGGGTTCGTACCGCGCGTCCGACGGGCGCGAGGTGTCGATCGCCGCGGCGGTGGCCGCCGCCAGGCAGGGCACGCGGATGTACGGTCCGCAGCCGCTGGAGACATCGCGCTCCCTCGGTTCCGCCGGCTCCTTGCCCACGTTCTTCGAGGTCACGGGCGAGAGCAGCCTGGAAGCGGCCCGCCGGATGACGCCGACCGGCCCGGTCGCGGTGCTGAACTTCTCCTCGGCGCGCAATCCCGGCGGGGGCTATCTGAACGGCGCGCAGGCCCAGGAGGAGGCCCTGTGCCGGGCCTCGGCGCTCTACACGTGCGTGGTGGAGGTCCGGGAGTTCTACGACCACCACCGGACACACCGCGACGCCTTCTACACCGACCGGGTGATCCACTCGCCGGCCGTCCCGGTCTTCCGCGACGACCGCGGAGCGCTCCTCGACGAGCCGTACACCGCCGGATTCCTCACGGCCGCCGCACCCAACGCGGGTGTGATCAAACGCACCGCGCCGGAGCGCGTGCCCGAGCTGCCGCGCGCCCTCGCCTCCCGCGCCGAGCGCGTCCTGGAGACGGCCGAGGCACACGGCTACCGCCGGCTGGTGCTGGGCGCCTGGGGCTGCGGAGTGTTCCAGAACGACCCGGCGCAGGTGGCGAGCACCTTCGCCACGCTCCTCGGGGACGGCGGACGCTTCCGCGGCACCTTCGAGCACGTCGTCTTCGGCGTCCTGGACCGGACGAGGGGAGCGGTGGTCCGGGCGGCCTTCGAGCAGGCGTTCAGGCCCGTTCAGCGCCAGCCGTAGCGCTCCCGCAGCCGGTGCACCACCAGGTTGAACCGCATCCGGTCCAGCGCGCACGCCTCCCGGCGCATCCCCTTCTCGTGCAGCCGCAGCACCCGGTCCACGTCCACCCACGAGTCGCGCCCCGACCGGTCCCAGGGCCCGCTGCCGATCGGCACCCACTCCCGGTCGCCGTTGTGCCCCTTGCTCGACAACTGCACGGCGAGGAACGTGTCGGCACCCTCACGGGCTACCACCAGGACCGGCCGGTCCTTGCCGCGCCCGTCATTCTCCTCGTAGGGCACCCAGGTCCACACGATCTCGCCCGGGTCCGGGTCGCCGTCGTGCGCGGGGGAGTACTCGGTCCGCACGACCCCGACCCGCCGCGGATCGGCCTCGACGGTGGCGGAGGGCCCGAATCGCCCAGGAACATCTTGCTCGGCAGAAGCAGTCACAGCGGACACGTTAACCCGCGCCCCCTGCGGCGGTTGCCCACGCCCCTTCCGGCCAAGGGCACGGGCAACCGCCGCTTTCCAGGGGCGCGGGGAACTTCGCGACCAGCCACGACGGAGCCGCACCCGTCACCGAACACCCACCCCGACGGCGCCGCTACGACTCCCCGTCCACCGCCACCTTCTGCGCACCCGGAGAAGCTCCCGGAGAGGTGAACCCGTTCACGGGAGAGCCCTCCTTGCCCACATGCCCGTTCGCGTTCATGGACGCAAGCAGTTGCCGGGCGAGCCCGAGCCCCGTCCCACCCATGGTCAGCGCCTTGGTGAACATGTCCGACATCCCCTCGGCCCCGTTCAGCAGCACCATGTGCTCGACGTTCCCGAACGCTCCCGCACCGGCCTTGACGATCTCCGGCCAGTTCTCCGCGAGTTGCTGCGCGACCACGGCCTCCTGGTTCTCGGCGAGCGCGGCGGCCCGCGCCGCGATGGCCTCCGCCTCCGCGAGCCCCTTCGCCCGCGTGGACTCGGCGATCGCGAGCCCCTTGGCCTGCGCGGCGGCGGCCTCCGCCTCACCCGTGGCCCGGGTCGCCGTCGCGGCGGCGGCGCCGCGCGCCTTCGTGGCCTCGGCCTCGGCGCCGGCGGCCGTCTTGACCCGGGTCGCCTCCGCCGCGGCGGCCAGTTCCGTCTCCCTCGCCTTGGCCTGCGCCGCGGAGATCCGTACATCGCGCTCCGCCTCGGCCAGCGTGCGCTTCTCGTACGCCTTCGCGTCCGCGGGTTTGCGGACGTCCGCCTGGAGCTGCTGTTCGCGCCGGTGCGCCTCCAGTTCGGCGACGCGCGTCTCCTGGACCACGACCTCCTGGCGGGCCCCCGCGTCGGCCAGCGGCCCGGCCTGCCGCGACTTCGCCGCCGCGTTGTCGCGCTCCGCCTGGTACCCGGCCTGGAGGATCTCGCTGTCCCGGGTCGCCTCCGCCATCCGCGCGGAGGCCTGCTGCTCGGCCTCGGTGGCCAGCCGGTTGGCCTCCGCCTGCGCGATCCGGGCGTCCCGCTGGACGGCCGCCGCGTGCGGCATGGCCAGGTTCTTGATGTACCCCGTCGGATCCTCGATCTCGTGGATCTGCAGCGAGTCGACGATCAGCCCCAGCTTCTCCATCTCCGTACCGCACGCGGCACGGGTCTGCCCGGTCAGCTTCTCCCGGTCGCGGATCATGTCCTCGACGGTCAGCCCGCCGACGATGGACCGCAGATGACCGGCGAACACGTTGTGCACCCGCTCCGACATCAGCTTCTGCTGGTCGAGGAAGCGGCGCCCCGCGTTGGCGATCGACACGAAGTCGTCGCCCACCTTGAAGATGACCACGCCCCGCACCTTGAGCGGAATGCCCTGGTGGGTCACGCAGTCGACGGACAGCTCGGTCTCGTTGAGGTCGAGCGAGAGTTTGCGCACCGCCTGGACGCCCGGCATCACGAGCGTGCCGCGCCCGGTGACGATACGGAAGCCCATGCCCTCCTCAAGGCCCTCCATCCGGTGCTTCGAACCGGAGATGATCAGCGCTTCGTTGGGCTCCGCGACCCGCCACATGAGCTTGAAGACCACCACGATGAAAACGAGCGCGAGGACCACTGCCCCCGCCACGACGCCGACGATCATCGGCATTCGCCCCCTGTTGCCTGGTGCCCTGTCGGCACCGAACGAAGGGAGTGTGCGCCCGCGCGGACCCGTGGGTACAGGGCCCGACGTGTCCTTGGGACATCCTTGATACGTCCTACACGCTCACATGGCCGAAACGCCCGCGCCCGCTTCAACTGTCGTACGCGGGCGACACGTACACCGTGCGCGGCGGCAGGTACTCCACCACCATGACGACCGTGCCGGACTCGATGCGGTCCTTCGAGGAAGCGGCGTACGCGAGGAAGTGCTCGGCGCCGCCCCGCACCCGGACGATCACCTCGCCGACGAGCCCGGGCCCCACCGTGCCGGTGACCCGCCCCATGAGCCCCACCATCGACGCGTCGTCCATGACACCAAGCCTACGGGCCCGCGGACCAGGGACCGGCGTGCGGACCGAACTCCGGTACGCCGTCGCCCGTTCCGCGATCCGTCGCGCCGTCCGGCCACCGCTCGAACCACCTTTGGTCCGCCTCCAGTTGCGCGGCGAGCGAGACGAGGAGCGGTTCGCTGTGGGCGGGGCCGAGGAGCTGGGCGCCCACGGGCAGGGTGTCGTCGACGAACCCGGCGGGGACGTTCACGCCGGGCCAGCCCAGCACGTTCCACGGCCAGGCGTACGGACATGCGGCGATCATGGCCCGGTCGGTGCCGAAGCCGCTGAGCCCGTGCAGCGCGCCGATCCGCGGCGCGGGAGCGGCCGTCGTCGGAGCGAGGATCACGTCGTACGTCGTGAAGAGCGCCCCGATGCGCCGGTGCAGCCGTGCCTCTGCGCGCCGGGCGGCCCGCAGCGGGGCCCCGCCGAGCAGCCGCCCGAGCCGCGCCGCCTCGCGGGTGCGCCGGTCGAGGAGGGCGGGGTCGGGCACGTCCCGCACGCGTTCGGCGATCCCGGCGGTGGCGCGCGGCACGAACGCGAGACCGATCTGCCCGTACGCCGGGTCGGCCTCCTCGACCTCGTGCCCGAGCGCGGCCAGCCGTTCCGCGAGGGCGACGACCCGGGCCCGTACGTCGGGGCGCAGCCGCGCGGGCACCGCCGTGAACGGAGGCTTCAGCGACAGCGCGATCCGCAGCCGTCCCGGGTCCCGGCCCACCGCGTCCGCCGTGCGCAGCGCGGGCGGGCGGTGCAGATCGCGTGCGTGGCTGCCGCTCGCCGCGTCCAGGAGCAACGCCGCGTCCTCGACGGTACGGGCCAGCGTGCCGTTGACGGTGATGCCGTGGAAGGACTCCGGGCGCGGCCAGGTCGAGATCCGGCCGCGCTGCGGTTTGATGCCGATCAGATGGGTCCAGGCCGCGGGGATGCGCACCGAGCCCGCCCCGTCCGAGCCCAGCGCGGCGGGGACCAGGCCCGCCGCGACGGCGGCTGCCGAACCGCCGGACGAGCCGCCCGGGGTGTGGCCGGTGTGCCAGGGGTTGCGGGTGTCGCCGAAGGCCGGGCCCTCGGTGAAGGGCCACTGTCCCAGTTCGCAGGTGTTGGTCTTGCCGACGATCACGGCTCCGGCCGCCGGCAGCCGGCGTACCGCCTCGCCGTCCTCGGCGACCGGCGGGAACGCGCCGCGGCAGCCGAAGGCCGTCGGCTCGCCCGCCACGTCCATGTCGTCCTTGACCGCCACCGGCACTCCGAGGAGGGGCCGTCGGCCGCCGGCCGCAAGTTCCTCGTCGGCGGCGTCGGCCTCGGCGAGCGCGGCCTCGGCGCGCACCAGCCGGAAGGCGTTCAGGGTGCCCTGGGTCGCCGCGATCCCGGCGAGGGACTCCTCGACGAGCGCCCGCGAGGTGACCGAACCCTCGGCCAGGGCACGGGCGCGCTCCGCGAGTCCCGCGGCACGGCCGGACGTCATACGGGCTTCCGTACGAGGCTGGACGGCATGGACGGCATGGACGGCATGGACGGCATGGACGTCGTGGGCGTCATGAGGGCTGCCACCTCCCGGAACACGATGTCTACCGAACGGTAACCTCCGGATGGCGTATGCGGTACGGGGCGTCCAACTTCGTTTCCGGGGACGGTGGTTCGCCCGCGCGCCGGGCCCCGTCCGGCGGTCCGCCCTTGCCTTCGAGTGCTCTTCAGGTTCTACCGTCACGGAAGTCGGCGACGGTCCGGCGGTGGTGATCCCAGGATGACGGAGAAGGACATGCGGGTCGGCGTGCACATCAACCGGTTCAACCATCCTCGCGGCGCGAGCGCGCTCGGTCCCGAACTGGCCGCGGCGGGCGCCGCCGCCGAGGCCGCGGGCGTGAGCTGGATGTCGGTCATGGACCACTACTTCCAGATGGAGTTCAACGGCGGTGCCGAGGACGCCATGCTGGAGTCGTACACGACCCTCGGCTTCCTCGCGGCCCACACCTCCACCGTCCGGCTCGGGACGCTGGTGACCGGCGTGACCTACCGCCACCCCGGACTCCTCGCCAAGATCGCCACCACGCTCGACGTCCTGTCGGGCGGACGGGCCACGCTGGGGATCGGGGCGGCCTGGTACGACCGTGAGCACGAGGGCCTGGGCGTGCCGTTCCCGCCGCTCGCGGAGCGGTTCGAACGGCTGGAGGAGACGCTGCGGATCTGTCTGCGGATGTGGGACCCGCAGACGAACGGACCCTTCGAGGGCAAGCACTACCGGCTCGCCGAAACCCTCTGCGTACCGGCTCCGGTGAGCACCCCGCGCCCGGAGATCATGGTCGGTGGCGGCGGCGAGAAGAAGACGCTGCGGCTGGTCGCCCGGTACGCGGACGCCTGCAACCTGTTCGCCTCGACCCCCGAGGAGGTCGGGCACAAGCTGGACGTCCTGCGCGGCCACTGCGACGCGGTGGGCCGGGACTACGCCGACGTGCGCAAGACGATGGTCCACTCGGGCGACCCCAGGAGCGGCGCCGAACTGGACGCCTTCACGCGCGAGATGGCGGACTACGCGAAGCTCGGCATCGAGACCGTGATCCTGGGCCCGCGCGTCCACGAGCCCGCCGAGTGGATCGAGCGCGGGGTCGCCCCGGTGGTCGAGCGGCTGGCCGGACTCGGCTGAGGCGCGCCGGGCCCGTGTACGACTGCGACGCGCGGCGAGGGCCGCGCGTCGGCAGGAGCTGTGCAGGTGTGCAGGTGTACGGGTCAGGCGGCGACGGGCGCGGTGGCCTCGCCGTGGATCCGGCCGATGACCTCGGTCAGCTGCGCGGCGACCTCGGCGTCGTCGGAGGGGTGCGTCTCGGCGAAGCGGACGACCGAGCCGGCGATGGAGAGCTTGATGTCCTCAAGGACCTTGGCGCCGGCGATGCCGGCGGCCTTGCGGGCCTCGTCCTGCGCCCAGACGCCGCCGTACTGGCCGTAGGCGGTGCCGACCACGGCGAGGGGCTTGTCCTTGAGGCCGCTCGCGCCGAACGGGCGGGACAGCCAGTCGATGGCGTTCTTCAGGACGGCCGGGATGGTGCCGTTGTACTCGGGCGAGAAGAGCAGGATGGCGTCGGCGCTGCCCGCGGCCTCGCGCAGCCGTGCGGCGGCGGCCGGGACGTCGCCCTCGACGTCGATGTCCTCGTTGTAGAAGGGGATGTCGGCCAGGCCCTCGAACAGGTCGACCTCCGCGCCCTCGGGCGCGAGCTTCACGGCGGCCTCGGCGAGCTGGCGGTTGTGCGAGCCGGCGCGAAGGCTGCCGACGAGCGCGAGGATACGAACAGTCATGGGGGGCTCCAAGGAGGATGAAACATTGCCGTTACGATCCGGACCGGGGTCCGTTTAAAGTTCTACCAGCCAAACGGACCACGGTCCAGTTTTCTTCCCCCGGCGTTACGCTGTCTTCATGTCCGCCTCCCTGCCGCCCTTTCCCAAGACTCAGGAGCCGACCGGCGAGCCTGTACTCCTGGAACTCACCACCAGCGAGGACGAGCCGTGCCTGCGCGCCGACGCGGCCCGCAACCGGGCCCGGCTGCTGGAGGCGGCAGCCCGCCTGGTCGCGGAGCACGGCGCGGCCGGCGTCACGATGGAGGCGGTGGCCGTGGCCGCCGAGGTCGGCAAAGGAACCGTCTTCCGCCGCTTCGGCGACCGAACCGGTCTGCTCATGGCGCTCCTGGACCACTCGGCCAAGCAGCTCCAGGCGGCCTTCCTCAGCGGACCCCCGCCCCTGGGCCCCGGCGCGCCGCCGGTCGAGCGGCTGGGCGCGTTCGGACGCGCCGTCCTGCGGCAGTCGGTCGAGCAGCTGGATCTGCAGCTGGCCGCCCAGCCCGAGCCGGCCCGCCGCTACTCGTTCCCGCCCCAGCGGTTCCTGACCGGCCACGTCACCCTGCTGCTGCGCCAGGCCGCGCCGGACGCCGACTGCGCACTCCTCGCCCAGACGCTGATGGGATACCTCGACCCCGCGCTGATCCACCACCTGACCAAGGAGTGCGGGATGCCGCTGGAGCGGCTGGAGGCGGGCTGGACCGACCTGGTCGCACGCCTGACACGCACGGAGCCGAACGTCTGACACCGACGCGGCCGAGCGTCCGACGCGTACGCAGCCGCACGTCCGTCCCGTACGGAACTGCCCCAGCAGCAAAGAGACTTGGGGCGCACCCCCGGCCCCGGGCCCCCGTGGGGCTTCTGCAAGGATGCCGTACCTCATGGTGCAGATACCGAAGACATCCGCCCCTTTGCCGCCCGCGCAGCGCTCCGTGCCGACGAGTGCCGATGTGGCCCGTCTGGCGGGTGTGTCCCGCGCGACCGTCTCCTACGTCCTCAACAACACCAGCGCCGTACGGATCAGCGAGCCCACCCGCCGCCGTGTCCACCAGGCCGCCGAGGAACTCGGGTACGTGCCGCACGCCGCGGCCCGCAGTCTGCGCGCCGGGCACAGCCGCATGGTCCTGATGCCCGCGCCGGACGTGCCCGTGGGCCCGCTCTACAGCCAGTTCTTCAACGAACTCCAGTGGGCGCTCAGCCGCCTCGAATACACCGTCGTGCAGTACGGGGGACTGGGCCTGCGGGGCGACGAGGCGGCCCGCGCCTGGGCCGAGCTGCGGCCGGTCGCCGTCCTGGCGCCCGGCGGTGGCCTCGGGCCGCGGGGCGTGTCCGTCCTCAAGCGCTCCGGCGCCCGGGCCGTCGTCACCCTCGGTCCCGAACGCATCGAGGGCGCCCACGCACTCCTCATGGACCACCAGGAGGTCGGCCGCAGCGTCGGCGCGCACCTGCTGGCCCGGGGCTACCGTCGCGTCGGGGTGCTCGTGCCCGAGGATCCCGGTCTGGAGATCTTCTCCAGGCCCCGCCTCGAAGGCGTACGGCAGGCCCTGGCCGGTACGGACGCCACCGTGACCGAGGTGCCGCTCGCCTACGACGAGAAGGCCGCGGCCGATCTCGCGGGGCGCTGGCGGTCGCTGGGCCTGGACGCAGTCTTCGGGTACAACGACGAGTTCGCGATGCTGCTGATGCGTGCGCTGCAGGACGAGCGGATCGGCATCCCCGAGGAGACGGCCGTCGTCGGCGCGGACGATCTGATGCTCGGGCGGCTGCTGAGGCCCCGGCTGAGCACGGTCCACATCGAGCTGCCGTCCGGGCGGGAGCTGGCCGAGCTGGTCGACCGTGCCGTGCGGGAGCCCGTGGGGGAGCCGGAGGCTCATGTGGTGCTGGGGGCGGAAGTCGTCCACCGGGAGTCGAGCTGACGGCTCGGCGGGTGCCGGCCGGCCCGGGTCGTTGCCCTGCGGGCGGCCGACGTGCCGCCGTGCGTCGTGATCCGCGGGCGCGTGGGGGTTGCTCGCGCAGTTCCCCGCGCCCCTGACGGGGCGCTACTCGGCCTGCTTCGCCTGCTGTTCCGCCACCGACTTGCGGACCTCGTCCATGTCCAGCTTGCGGGCCTGGCCGATGACGTCCTCCAGGGCGGCCTCCGGCAGCGCGCCCGGCTGGGAGAAGATCGCCACCTGGTCACGGATGATCATCAGCGTCGGGATCGACTGGATCTCGAAGGCCGCCGCCAGCTCCGGCTGCGCCTCCGTGTCCACCTTGGCGAACACCAGGTCGGAATTGGCCTCCGCCGCCTTCTCGTAGACCGGGGCGAACTGCCGGCACGGGCCGCACCAGGACGCCCAGAAGTCGATCAGGACGAATTCGTTGTCCGTGACCGTCTGGTCGAAGTTCTCCTTGGTGAGCTCCACGGTGCTGCTCATGGCGTTGATTCCCTCTTCTCGGGGTCGGTGCGTGGCCGTCGTACACAACGGCACCGACCGGCGCCGTATTCCGCGCGCCTACCCGTGTGGCCACGACCCACACCAACGACCAGACTGACCCCATGACGGAAACGGAAACCAACGTGTACGACGTCGTGGTGCTAGGGGCCGGGCCCGTGGGGGAGAACGTCGCCGACCGCGCCCGCGCCGCCGGCCTCTCCGCCGCGATCGTGGAGAGCGAACTGGTCGGCGGCGAGTGCTCGTACTGGGCCTGCATGCCCAGCAAGGCCCTGCTGCGCCCGGTGATCGCCCGCGCCGACGCCCGCAAGGTGCCAGGACTGCGCCAGGCCGTGCAGGGACCCCTCGACGCGGCGGAGGTCCTCGCCCACCGCAACTACTACACCTCGGACTGGAAGGACGACGGCCAGGTCCAGTGGCTGGAAGGCGTCGGAGTCGACCTCTACCGAGGACACGGCAGGCTCGACGGACCGCGCCGGGTCACCGTCGAGGGCCCCGACGGGGAACGGCACGTACTGACCGCCCGGCACGCCGTCGCGGTCAGCACCGGCACCCGGGCCGTCCTGCCCGACCTGCCGGGCATCGACGAGGTCAAGCCCTGGACCAGCCGTGAGGCCACCAGCGCCCAGGCCGTCCCGGGCCGCCTCGTCGTCGTCGGCGGCGGAGTCGTCGGCGTCGAGATGGCCACCGCCTGGCAGGCCCTCGGCTCCCAGGTCACGATCCTCGTCCGCGGCAAGGGCCTGCTGCCCCGCATGGAGCCCTTCGCCGGCGAACTGGTCGCCGAGGCACTCACCGAGGCGGGCGCGGACGTGCGCACCGGTGCCTCGGTCGAGTCGGTGACACGGGAGGGCGGCACGGTCGTCGTCACCACCTCCACGGGCGACCGCATCGAGGCCGACGAGATCCTGTTCGCCACCGGACGCGCCCCGCGCACCGACGACGTCGGCCTGGAGACGGTCGGCCTCACCCCCGGTTCCTGGCTGGAGGTCGACGACAGCCTCCGCGTCACGGGCACCGACTGGCTGTACGGGGTCGGTGACGTCAACCACCGTGCCCTGCTCACCCACCAGGGCAAGTACCAGGCCCGCATCGCGGGCGCGGCCATCGCCGCCCGCGCCGCAGGTGTGCCGATCCTGGAGAGCGACCCCTGGGGCGCGCACTCCGCGACCGCCGACAACGCCGCCGTTCCCCAGGTCGTCTTCACCGACCCGGAGGCCGGCTCCGTGGGCCTCTCCCTCGCCGAGGCCGAGCAGGCCGGCCACCGCGTCAGGGCGGTCGACGTCGACCTCTCCACGGTCGCCGGCGCCGGCCTGTACGCCGACGGCTACCGCGGCCGGGCCCGGATGATCGTCGACCTGGACACCGAGACCCTGCGCGGCGTCACCTTCGTCGGACCCGGCGTCGGCGAACTGATCCACTCCGCCACGATCGCGGTCGTCGGAGAGGTCCCGGTGAACCGGCTGTGGCACGCGGTCCCGTCCTACCCGACGGTCAGCGAGGTGTGGCTGAGGCTGCTGGAGGCGTACCGCGACAGCAAGTAGCCCGGCCCGGCAGGGAACCGGCCGTGCG
>NZ_JBHWZP010000258.1:0-13729 GCF_042728395.1 Streptomyces sp. NPDC060205 | reverse complement strand
CGCGCTCGTCCTCAAACGCCGGACGGGCTAGTGGGTAGCCTCTCCGGCGTTTGTGGAGCGGGGGTTCGGGGGCGGAGCCCCCGAGTCAGTGACGGGACGGGTAGGGGCGGCGGGGGCGAGAAAAAATCCCCTTACTCCACCCCCCTGATCCGGTACACCAGGACCGCCCCCGCCAGCCCGATCACCGCCGCCACGGCGTACAGCACCCGGTATCCCCCCAGATACGTCACGATCGGCGCGGCCAGCACAGGCGCAGCCACCTGCGGCACAGCGTTCGCCGCGTTGATCACGCCGAGATCCTTCCCGCGGTCCCGCGCCTTCGGCAGCACGTCCGTCATCAGCGCGAAGTCCACCGACGCGAAGACCCCGAAGCCCAGTCCCAGCAGGACCGAGGCGACCACCGTGCCGGTCCACGTCGGCCAGGCCGCGATCACTCCGGCCGCGATGGCCATGACGACGCCCGAGCAGGTCACGAACGGTTTGCGGCGGCCCACGCGGTCCGACCAGATGCCCGCGACGACGACCGTGGCGAGCAGCATCGTCGCGTTCAGCGAGGTCAGGATCAGGACGCCCTGCTCGGGATCGGAGTGGTGCAGGCGGTCCCGGAGGAAGTACAGGAGATACATGACGCCCAGGCTGTTGCTCAGGTTGACCAGGAACCGCGTCAGCCAGGCCCAGCCGAAGTCGGGGTAGCGGCGCGGGCTCAGCCAGAAGGAGCCCAGGAAGGCGCGCCAGGACCAGGGGGGCCGGGCCGCGCGGGGCAGCCGGATGTCCCGGTGGCGCAGGACGTACGGCAGGACGCCGAGGAGGGTGAAGGCCGCACAGGCCGCGTAGCCCGCCGTGACGCCCCCGGCGAGCGTCGCCAGGCCCGTCCCGCCGACCACGCCCAGGATCTGGGCGGCGCCCAGCCAGCCGCCCACCGCGCCCCGCTGCCGCCGCGGCACCCGGTCCGGTACGGCGGCCGTCACGGCGGCCCAGGCCGCGTTGAGGGTCAGCTGCGCCAGGCACCAGCCGAGCGCCATCGTCCACGGGCCGCCCGCCGCTCCGAGGAGCACCAGCGACAGCGCGCCGCCCGCCGTGCCCGCCACGATCCACGGCGTGCGGCGGCCCCAGCGGGACGTCGTACGGTCGGACAGCGCGCCGAAGACCGGGTTCGCGAGCAGCGACACCAGTGCGCCCGCGCCCGTCACCCAGGCCAGGAGCGCCTCCTTCGACAGGCCCGTGCCGGGTGCGAAGTCCTCCGCCTGGGAGGCGAGGAGGATCTGCAGCGGCCCGAACCAGCCCACCCAGATCGCCCCGTTGGCGAGCGAGAGGGCCGCCGTCCAGCCCCGGCCCACCCGTTCGACGGGCTCGGTGAGCGCCGGGCCGCCGGGTAAGGGCCCGTGCGCGGACGCCGTCACGGCTGTCCCACGTGTCCCGGCCGCTGCGCCCGCAGTACGTCCCGCAGCCAGTGGTACGACGCCTTCGGGGTCCGTTCCAGCGTCCCGAAGTCGACGTGCACGAGGCCGAAGCGGCGCGCGTACCCCTCGGCCCACTCGAAGTTGTCCAGGAGCGACCACACGAAGTACCCGCGGACGTCCACACCCTGCTCGTACGCCCGGTGCAGGGCCCGCAGATGACCGTCCAGGTAGCTGATCCGCTCCTGGTCGTCGAGACCCTCGTACGAGCAGCCGTTCTCCGTGATGACGACGGGCGGGAGCCGGTCGCCGTACCGTGCGCGGAAGTCCACCAGCAGTTCGGTGAGTGCTTCCGGGACCACCGGCCAGCCGAAGTCCGTGACCGGGTAGCCCTCGATCTCCCGTACGGAGAAGGGGAGTTCGGCGGGCATGGTCAGGCCGCCGAACTCGATCTCGGAGCCCTGCGGCGCGCCCACCCGCGTCGGGGCGTAGTAGTTGATCCCGTACCAGTCGACCGGCTGGCCGATGATCTTCAGGTCCGCCGCGAGGTCCTCGGCGCCGCCGGGCATCAGCTCACCGATGCCGTCCGGGTACCGGCCGAGCAGCACCGGGTCGGCGAACAGCCGGTTGAGGAGCAGGTCGTAGAAGCCGGCCGCCTCCAGGTCCGCGGGTTCCTGCGAGGCGGGCCAGGTCGGACCGTGCGAGTTGGCGATCCCGATGTCCGTGGCCCCGGCCGCCCGCAGGGCCTGTACGGCGAGGCCGTGGGCCAGCAACTGGTGGTGCGCGGCGGGCAGCGCGTCGAACAGGAGCTGCTTGCCGGGCGCGTGCGCACCCAGGGCGTGGCCCAGCAGGGTGTGTTCGGCGGGCTCGTTGAGGGTGATCCACTTGCCGACCCGGTCGCCGAGGCGGGCGGCGACCAGCGCGGCGTACTCGGCGAACCGTCCGGCCGTGTCCCGCTCCAGCCAGCCGCCCCCCGCCGCCTCCGACAGCGGCAGATCCCAGTGGAAGAGGGTCGGGACGGGGCGTACGCCCGCCGCGCACAGCTCGTCGACCAGCCGGTCGTAGAAGTCCAGGCCGCCGGGGGAGTTCACCCGCGGCCAGGAGACGGAGAAGCGGTACGCGTCCACCCCGAGGCCGTGCAGGAGCGCCACGTCCTCGGGGTAGCGGTGGTAGTGGTCGCAGGCCACCGCGGCCGTCGAACCGTCCTTCACCCGGCCCGGTCCGGCCGTGAAGGCGTCCCACACGGAAGGGGCGCGCAGATCCGCCGCGCCCTCGATCTGATGGGCCGAGGTGGAGACCCCCCAGAGGAAGCCGGCCGGGAACGGGGGTATCGGGTTCGTCGCCGCGTCAGTCATGCGCGCGATCATCCGTACCGGCGGTAAGCGAAGTCAACGGCGTTGCGTGAACTGGCCGTTACTGGTCTCGTACTGACCTCGTACTGGCTCCGGCACGGCCCCGCCGGGTGCCTACGCGCCCTCCTTCAGGACCCTTGAGATCAGTTTCCGCTGCTCGTCCGTCAGCCGCGGGTCCGCGCAGTAGACCGTCTTCCCGTCCACCGTGATCTGGTAGCTGAAGCCGTCCGGAACGCCTATGGGGGGCGTGCCCCGGCCGGCGGCGACCGCCTGCTCGGCCAGGGCGTGCCAGTCCTGGGCGTCGGCGCGGCCCGAGGTGTTCACCTCGGCGTGCCGCTCGATGCCCGCGAATCCGCCGGTGCGTCGTACCTGAATACGCATGGGTCCCTGTCTAGTACGAATCGCGGGCCCGAGCCATGGTCCGGTCAGCCGGTCGGTACCCCGACCTGTTCCCATGCCTTCGTGACGGCCTGCAGTTCCTCGCCCTCGCCGAACAGGGCGCGGGCCTGGGCCAGGGTCAGGGTCGCGAAGTCCGTGAAGCTCGCCTGCGAGTCCAGCTCACCGCCGGTCAGCACGCTGTACCAGATCTTCCCGGCCTTCTCCCAGGCGTTGCCGCCGAGCGCGGTCGCCGTCAGGTAGAAGGCGTGGTTGGGGATGCCGGAGTTGATGTGCACCCCGCCGTTGTCGCGACCGGTGCGGACGTAGTCGTCCATCGTGGCGGGCTGCGGGTCCTTGCCGAGCACGTCGTCGTCGTACGCCGTGCCCGGGGCTTTCATCGAGCGCAGGGCCTTGCCCGTGACACGCGGGGCGAGCAGGCCCGCGCCGATCAGCCAGTCGGCGTCGGCGGCGCTCTGGCCGAGCGTGTACTGCTTGATGAGCGAGCCGAAGACGTCGGACATCGACTCGTTGAGCGCGCCCGGCTGGCCGAAGTACGTCAGGTTCGCGGTGTACTGCGTGACGCCGTGCGTGAGTTCGTGGCCGATGACGTCGACGGGGATGGTGAAGTCGAGGAAGATCTCGCCGTCACCGTCGCCGAACACCATCTGCTCGCCGTTCCAGAAGGCGTTGTTGTACTCCTCGTCGAAGTGCACGGTCGCGTTCAGCGGCAGCCCTTCGCCGTTGATCGAGTTGCGCTCGTACGCCTTCAGGAACAGCTCGAAGGTCGCGCCGAGGCCGGCGTACGCGCGGTTGACCGTGGAGTCCTTGCCGGGTTTGTCGCCCTCCCCGCGGACCTTCTTGCCGGGCAGGTCCTGCTTGTGCCTCGCGTCGTAGATCGTGCGGTTCGGCTTGTCCTTGGCGGCGCCGCTCGGCGGGGCGAGGGCGGGTGCGCCGAGGACTGTCGTCAGCCGGCGGTGGGTGCGCTCGAAGGCGTCCCGCTCCAGGGTGCGGCGGGCCTTGCCGGCGAGCGTGCGGTCCTCTGCCGTTGCCAGGGTGTCGAGGACGTGGGGCGGAATGATGGTGCAGAAGACGGGCTCGAAGCCCCCGTATGTCGTCATGCCCGGCACCATTGCACTGTGTGACGTGACTGTCACTAGGGGCAACCATGATTGGTGAAATGGGGGCATAAGGGGGGCACCGGGGTCCGCTTTCGTGTACGGCCGCGGGTCCGGTGGGGGTTGCCCGCGCAGTTCCCCGCGCCCCCAAAAACCAAAAGACTGCGCAGTTCCCCGCGCCCCTAGGTGGTGGGGCCTGACCGTGCGCTGTCGGCTGCACCCCCACCCGCCTAGGGGCGCGGGGAACGGCGCAATCTTTGGCGTGTGCTTGCGACGGCGGGTGAGGGGGCTTTTTCAGGGGCGCGGGGAACTGCGCAGTCCTTGAGGCGCGCGTGCGACGGCGGTGCGGTGTTCGTCTTCAGGGGCGCGGGGAACGGCGCAATCTTTGACGTGTGCGTGCGGCGGACCCGTGCGGGGGTTTTTAGGGGCGCGGGGAACTGCGCAGTCCTTGAGGTGCGCGTGCCACGGTGGGGCGGGGAGCGGTCTGGTTCGGCGGTGATGTCGTATCCCGCATAGTGATACGGGGGACCGCGCCGCGTGGGACTCCGATAGCATGCGGAGCATCATGCGTTTCGGGCTGCTTCTCCTTAGCTGCCGCGGCGAGGGCCTGTAGTCGAGGCCGACCCCCTCCCCGCGGAGTTCTGGCGTTGCGCCGTCGGCCGTCCCTCGGATTCGAGAACCCACCGGTTCCGAGGATCAAGCGGACCAAGAGGAGCCCTCGCATCATGGCGAACCGCCAGCAGCCCACTTCCATGCCGATCCACAAGTACCAGCCGTACGACCAGGTCGACATCCCCGACCGTACGTGGCCGGACAACCGGATCACCACCGCTCCCCGCTGGCTCTCCACCGACCTGCGTGACGGCAACCAGGCCCTGATCGACCCCATGTCGCCCGCGCGCAAGCGCGAGATGTTCGACCTGCTGGTGTCGATGGGCTACAAGGAGATCGAGGTCGGCTTCCCGGCGTCGGGCCAGACCGACTTCGACTTCGTGCGCTCGATCATCGAGGAAGAGGGCGCGATCCCCGACGACGTGACGATCTCCGTACTGACCCAGGCCCGCGAGGACCTGATCGAGCGGACCGTCGAGTCGCTGAAGGGCGCCAGGCGCGCGAACGTCCACCTGTACAACGCCACCGCGCCCGTCTTCCGCCGCGTGGTCTTCCGCGGCTCCAAGGACGACATCAAGCAGATCGCCGTCGACGGCACCCGCCTGGTCGTCGAGTACGCGGAGAAGCTGCTGGGCCCCGAGACGACCTTCGGGTACCAGTACAGCCCCGAGATCTTCACCGACACCGAGCTGGACTTCGCCCTGGAGGTCTGCGAGGCCGTCATGGACGTCTGGCAGCCGGGCCCGGACCGCGAGATCATCCTGAACCTGCCCGCCACCGTGGAGCGCTCCACACCCTCCACGCACGCGGACCGCTTCGAGTGGATGTCGCGCAACCTCTCCCGCCGCGAGTACGTCTGCCTGTCCGTCCACCCGCACAACGACCGCGGTACGGCGGTGGCCGCCGCCGAGCTGGCGCTGATGGCCGGCGCCGACCGTATCGAGGGCTGCCTGTTCGGGCAGGGCGAGCGCACCGGCAACGTCGACCTGGTCACGCTGGGCATGAACCTGTTCTCGCAGGGTGTCGACCCGCAGATCGACTTCTCGAACATCGACGAGGTCCGCCGCACCGCCGAGTACTGCAACCAGATGGAGGTCCACGCCCGCCACCCGTACGTCGGCGACCTCGTCTACACCTCCTTCTCCGGCTCCCACCAGGACGCCATCAAGAAGGGCTTCGACGCGATGGAGGCCGACGCCGCCGCCAAGGGCGTCACGGTCGACGACATCGAGTGGGCCGTCCCGTACCTGCCGATCGACCCGAAGGACGTCGGCCGCTCGTACGAGGCCGTCATCCGGGTCAACTCGCAGTCCGGCAAGGGCGGTATCGCGTACGTCCTGAAGAACGACCACAAGCTGGACCTGCCGCGCCGGATGCAGATCGAGTTCTCGAAGATCATCCAGGCGAAGACGGACGCCGAGGGCGGCGAGGTCACGGGCAGCGACATCTGGTCGGTCTTCCAGGACGAGTACCTGCCCAACCCGGACAACCCCTGGGGCCGCGTCCAGGTCCGCAACGGCCAGTCCACGACGGACAAGGACGGCGTGGACACGCTGACCGTCGAGGCCGAGGTGGACGGCGCCGAGACCACCCTGGTCGGTACCGGCAACGGCCCGATCTCCGCGTTCTTCCACGCGCTGCAGGGCATCGGCGTCGACGCCCGGCTGCTGGACTACCAGGAGCACACGATGAGCGAGGGCGCCTCCGCGGTGGCCGCCTCGTACATCGAGGTCGCGATCGGCGACAAGGTTCTGTGGGGGATCGGCATCGACGCGAATACGACACGCGCGTCCCTGAAGGCAGTCGTCTCCGCCGTCAACCGCGCCACGCGATAAGGCCGTTCACCTGCGTTTCTGTGGTCCCGTCCGCCTCACAGGCGGGCGGGGCCACTGCGTTTATCCGGCCATGTCGACGAGTGGCCTCTCCCGGGGTACTGACTCCGCATCAACAATGTGGCTAACATCACGCCAACGCGGCGATGTTGCCGTGGGGTTACGGAGGTGCGAACGTGCTGCCAGGATGGGGACGAAACGGCCGGTTTGTCCGCGCCGGCACCATGGGCGTTTCGCGCATCCTCGGAACCAGGACCGCGTGGACCACCGTCGGCGACGGCGAGTTCTTCTGCCCGGGCTGCGGAGGCGACCGCAACTACCAGCGGCTCACCGGGCGGCGCCGCTTCACCTGCCTCGGCGTGCCGGTCATACCGCGCGGGGAGACCGGGCCCGTCGTCGAGTGTGCGGCCTGCGGCCACCACTACAGCGCGGACGTCCTCGACCATCCGACGACGACGCGCTTCTCTGCGATGCTGCGGGACGCCGTGCACACGGTGGCTCTCGCGGTGCTCGCGGCGGGGGGTACGTGCGCCCGTACGTCGCTGGAGACGGCCGCGGTCGCGGTGCGCTCCGCGGGGTTCGACGACTGTACGGAGGATCAGCTCGCGGCGCTCGTGGAGGCGCTGGCGGCCGACACCGGGCGGATCTTCGGGGAGCCGTGCGGGCCGGGGCTGTCCATAGAGCTGCACGAGGCGCTGGACCCGCTGGCCCCGCACCTCGCCCCTGCCGGGCGGGAGGCGATCCTGCTCCAGGGCGCGCGGATCGCTCTCGCGGACGGGCCGTACACGCCGGCTGAGCGGGAGGCGTTGACTACGGTGGGGGCGGCGCTCACGATCTGCGCGGACGACGTGACCCGCCTCCTCACGGCGGCCCGCACCCCGTCCTGACCCCGCGCCCCCGACGAACCGACCGCGCAGTTCCCCGCGCCCCTGAAAGCCAAAGGCCCCCGCTGGCCGATCGCTTGAACCTGCGGCCCCGGTGGGGGCCGTTCGCGCAGTTCCCCGCGCCCCTCAAAAGCGGGGCTGCGCCCTGGCCTGACCCACCTCGGCTGCGGGCTCGGCGGGGGCAAAAGGACAAAAGCCGGGGCGCAGCCCCGCCTTTCAGGGGCGCGGGGAACTGCGCGGGTGACCCCCACCGGGCCCGCAGGTATGGACGCACGCGGCTTTTGCCTTTCAGGGGCGCGGGGAACTGCGCGACTAGTCCTAGTACTCCCCCGGGAGTAATCCCCGCCCCCCGTCACCCCCGGCAGTAGCCGCACACTCAGACCCCCGTCCGACGCAACCGCCCCTCCGCAGCGAAAGGCTGAAGGAGAAGCCGGATTCGTCGAGAGGGAGATCGTTCATGGGGGCTGGGAAAGCAACCACGACAAGCAAGCGGCGCAGGCGAGCCGTCCCCTGGGCGCTGCTCGGGCTGTGGGTGGCCGTGCTCGCCCTGGCCGCCCCGTTCGCCGCGAAGCTCGCCGACGTGCAGCACGACCGCGTCACCGACTACCTGCCGGCGAGCGCCGACTCGACCCAGGTGGCGAAGATCCAGGAACGGCTCCCCGGCGGCGAGAGCACCGAGCTGGTGATCGTGTACCACCGCCAGGGCGGACTGAGCGCCGCCGACCGGCAGGTCGCGGCCGGCCAGGTCGCGGAGATCGCCGGGACGCACGAGTTCGTCGGCGGGACCGCCGTACCCGAGGGGATCCCGTCCGACGACGGGACGACCCTGATGTACCCGCTCGTCAGCAACGAACCCGGCACCGACGAGGAACTGCGCGACGCACTCGTCGAGGACGTCCGGAGCACCGCCCACGGCCAGGACGGGCTCAGCGTCGAGGTCGGCGGCACCGGAGCCCTCGCCACCGACGCCGGCAAGGTCTACGACTCGCTCGGCGGACCTCTCCTCTACACCACCGTCGGTGTCGTGGCCCTGCTGCTCGTCCTCATCTACCGCAGCCCGGTGCTGTGGCTCGTCCCGCTCGCCGTCGCGGGCGTCGCCGACTATCTGTCGATGGGCGTCGCCTACGGCCTCAACCAGGCCTTCGGGACCACCGTCTCGGGCCAGAGCTCGGGCGTCATGACGATCCTCGTGTTCGGCGCGGGCACCGACTACGCCCTGTTGCTCGTCTCCCGCTACCGCGAGGAACTGCGGCGCGTCGAGCGCCCGTACGACGCCATGGCCGCCGCCCTGCGCGGCTGCGGGCCCGCCGTGCTCGCCTCCTCCGGCACCGTCGCCGTCGGCCTGCTGTGCCTGCTCGCCGCCGACCTCAACAGCAGCCGGGGCATGGGCCCCCTCGGCACGGTCGGGGTCCTCTGCGCGCTCATCGCGATGCTGACCCTGCTCCCGGCGATCCTCGTCCTGCTGGGCCGGCGCGTGTTCTGGCCGCTGGTCCCCGCCTTCGGCAGCGAGCCCAAGCCGCGCCGCCGGAGCCTGTTCGCCGCGATGGGCAGCTCCGCCGGGCGCAGGCCGCTGACCGTGCTCGCCACCGGAGCCGTCCTGCTCGGCGCCCTCGCCCTCGGCACGCTCAACCTCCCCGGGCCGGTCAAGCAGGAGGACTCCTTCGTCGACAGGCCGGAGGCCGTCACCGCCATGGAGACCCTCGCCAGGGCCTACCCGGGGCACGGCACCCAGCCCATCGACGTGATCGCCCCGGCGGACCGCGCGGATCGGGCGCTCACGTCGATCCGGGACACGCGGGGGGTAGAGAGCGCCGAGAAGGGCCGTACCGCGGACGGCTGGACGGAGATCTCCGTCATCGCCCGCGACGCACCCCAGTCGGCGGGGGAGACCGCCACCATCAAGGCCCTGCGCCAGGAGTTGCAGGGGTCCTACGTCGGCGGGGCCAGCGCCCAGCAGATCGATCTGGAGGACACCAACAGCCGGGACACGAAGATCGTCGTACCGCTCGTCCTCGTCTCCGTGCTGCTCATCCTGATCGGACTGCTGCGCAGCCTCGTCGCGCCGCTCCTCCTGGTGGCCGCCGTGGTCGCCGTCTGGGGTGCGGCCCTCGGCATCGGCGGCCTGGTCTTCGGGCCGGTCCTCGGCTTCGAGGGAACCGATCCGGGGCTCGGGCTGCTGTCCTTCGTGTTCCTCGTCGCCCTCGGCGTCGACTACGGCATCTTCCTCATGCACCGGATGCGGGAGGAGTCCCTCGCCGGAGCCGAACCGGCCGCCGCCGCGCTCACCGCCCTGCGCACCACCGGCGGGGTCATCGCCTCGGCGGGCCTGGTCCTCGCCGCGACCTTCGCCGTGCTGACGAACATGGGCCTCGTGCAACTCGTCGAACTCGGCTTCGTGATCGCCGTCGGCGTGCTCCTCGACACCTTCCTCGTACGGACGTACCTGGTGACCAGCGCCAGCGTCGCCCTGCGCCGGAAGGTGTGGTGGCCCGGTGCGCTCTCCCGCGAACCCGGAGAGCGAGGCGGGCCCGGGGAACCGACCGAGCCGCCCCGGCAGCCGGAACGGGTCGGCGCGCCCTGATCACCCGTACCGTCCCACCGGGCGCCTCTCCCGCTTCCTGCCGGAGGGGCGCCCCCGTACCGGAAGATGGAGCCGTGCAGCAACGGGGAGCGACCACAGCCGTACCGGGCGAACCCGCACGCGGTGAACCCGCACGCGGTGACGCCGTGCGCGGTGACGTGCGGCCCCGCCGTGTCGAGCGCGTCATGGCGGTCCTCAACCGTGACCCGCTCACCGCGCCCCACCGCACCCGCAACGACGCGTTCCTCGCCGCCGGCGTCGCCGTGGTCGCCGTCGTCCTCGCGCTGCTCGTCGTCGACGGACGCCCGCTCGACCCGCTCGGCTGGGCCCTGCTGTCCGCCGCCCACGTGCCGCTCGTGTGGCGGCGCGAGCGTCCGCTGCTCGTACTGCTCGCGGTGGCGGCCTGCGTGAGCCCGTACCACGCCCTCGACTACAACCACGCCGTGCCGGTCCCCGCGACCCTCCTCGCGCTCTACACGGTCGCGGCGACCGGCACGGTACGCCGCACGCTGCTCACCGCCGTCGCCGTCCTCGGCCCGACGCTGGTCATCAATGGCTTGATCAACCCGGACGGGGCCCTGGAGTTCCTGCGGATCTCCGGCTGGATCATCGCCGTCCTGTTCTTCGGCGTCGACGCCCGTTTCTACCGCCAGTACGTGGCCTCCATCGTCGAGCGGGCCGAACGCGCCGAACGCACCCGCGAGGAGGAGGCCCGGCGCCGCGTCGCCGAGGAACGGCTGCGGATCGCCCGTGACCTGCACGACCTGCTCGCGCACAGCATCACCCTGATCGGCGTGCAGACGTCGGTGGCGGCCCACGTCCTCACCGTCGATCCCGAGCGGCTCGACCGCGCGGCCGTCGCCCAGGCCCTCGACGGCATCGCGGAGACCTGCCGGACCGCCAGGGGAGAGCTGCGTACGACGCTGGAGGTGCTGCGGGCCAACGAGATCGGCCTGAGCGGTTCCCCGGACGGGCGGGGGCCGCTGCCCGGACTCGACGGGCTGGCCGCGCTCGCGGAGGCGGCCAGGACGGCGGGCGCCGAGGTCGAACTGGACGTCCACGCGGACGGCGTACCGCCCTCCGTCGGGGCTGCCGCCTACCGGATCGTGCAGGAGGCGCTCACCAACGCCGTGCGCCACGGCGGACGCGACGACCTCACCGTCCGGGTGGGGCTGCGGACCGCGGAGGGAGCGCTGCGGGTACGCGTCACGGACGACGGGACGGGTCCCGGCGGACCGGGGACGGCGGGCGGCACGCCGGGGTTCGGACTCGTGGGGATGCGGGAGCGGGCCCGTAGCGTGGGCGGCACACTGGACGCCGGACCGGGCCCCACGACGGGCTTCGAGGTGACCGCCGCACTGCCGCTGCCCAGGGAGGACGAGGCCCGATGACGATCCGCGTACTGCTCGCCGACGACCAGACCCTCGTACGGGCCTCGTTCGCGATGCTCGTCGCGTCGGCCGGGGACATGGAGGTCGTCGCCGAGGCGGGCACCGGGCGCGAGGCGGTGGAGCTGGCCCGTTCCGCGCGGGCCGACCTCGTCGTGATGGATCTGCGCATGCCCGACCTGGACGGGATCGAAGCGACCCGGCTCATCGCCGCCGACGAGGATCTGGCGGGGGTGAAGGTGCTGGTCCTGACGACGTACGACACCGACGAGCACATCGTCGACGCGCTGCGGGCCGGGGCGTCCGGCTTCCTGGTGAAGGACATCCGGCCTGCCGAACTCCTCGACGCCATCAGGACCGTGGCCGCGGGGGAGTCCCTGCTCTCGCCGGGCCCGACCGCGCGGCTCATCGCCCGTTTCCTGCGCGCGCCCGACATGGTGACGTCCACGGTGGGCGGCCCCGACGGGCTCTCCGAACGGGAGCGGCAGGTGCTCGCCCTGGTCGCGCGCGGCCTCAACAACACCGAGATCGCCGAGGCGCTGGGGCTCAGCCCGCTGACCGCGAAGACCCATGTCAGCCGGATCATGGGCAAGTTGAGGGCGCGCGACCGTGCGCAGCTGGTGATCGTGGCGTACGAGTCGGGGCTCGTGATACCCGGGGCGGCCTGAGCGGCCTGAGCGGCCTGAGCAGTCCGAGCGGTCCGAGCGGTCTGAGCGATACGAGTGATACGAGCGATACGAGGGTGCGGGGGGATTGCCCTGCCCCTCGGGCCGCACTAGTTTCACCGCCGACATCCCACGTCCTATGTCATGGGCCTCATGTCCCGGTAAGGGTGAGCCGTGTCCTTGCAGAGCTGTCTTCGTCCCAGTGCCCTCGCCGTCGTCGTCGCCGGGCTCGCCGCCGCGCTCGCGTCCCCCGGGACCGCGCACGCGGCGAGCGCCACCGAACGGCCGACGCGGGGCTGCGTCTCCTCCGTGCCCTTCACGGCCGGGGAGGACGGCTACGACACGTACCGCATCCCCGCCACCGTCAGGACCAGGGCCGGCACGGTGCTCGCCTTCGCCGAGGGCAGGCACAACGGCGCCGGGGACACCGGCAACATCGACGTCGTCCTCAGACGGTCCGGGGACGGCGGCTGTACGTGGGGACCCCTGAGCGTCGTCGCCGCCGGTGAGGGCGACACCCGCGGCAACCCCGCGCCCGTCGTCGATCCCCGTACCGGCAAGGTCGTCCTCCTCACGTCCTACAACAGCGGTGCTGTGACCGAGGCGCAAATAATGCGCGGCGAGGTCACGCAGGAGCAGAGCCGGCGGGTCTTCGTGCAGACCAGCCGGGACGGCGGACGCCGCTTCAGTGAGCCCCGGGAGATCACCGACGCCGTGAAACGGCCGGGCTGGCGGTGGTACGCCACCGGGCCCGGGCACGCGGTGGCGCTGACCCGGGGGCCGTACGCCGGGCGGCTCGTCGTGCCCGCCAACCACTCGGCCGCGCCGCCGTCCGGCTCCGCCGACACCGGGCAGGAGGCCAAGTACTACGGGGCGCACGCCCTGTACAGCGACGACGGCGGGGTGTCGTGGCGGATCGGGTTCGTCGACGACTCGTACGACGGGGTCAACAACGCGAACGAGAGTGCCGTGGCGCAACTGCCCGACGGGCGGCTGTACGTCAGCTCGCGCGACCAGAACGGGAGCAGTGCGGGGAACCGGCTCGACAGTTACTCCAGTGACGGGGGTGTCACGCTCGACCGGCCGTTCCGGGTGCAGTCGACGCTGTCCGATGTGCCTGTCGTGCAGGGGAGTGTGCTGCAGGTGGGTGGTTTTGCGGGGGCGCCGCTGCTGTTCTCGGGGCCGTCCGTGCCGACGGCTCGGACGGCTATGGCCGTGTGGCGTAGTGGGGATGGTGGGGGGACCTTCACGAAGGCGCTGACGCTGTCCGGGGGGCGGGCTGCGTATTCGGACCTGGTCCAGTTGGGTGGGGCCGGGGGGAGGGTGGGGGTGCTGTACGAGACGGGTACGGCGGGGCCGTACGAGGGGATCGCCTTCCGGCGGGTGGGTCTGGATGAGCTGTAAGGCCCTTTCCTCGCCCCCGCCGCCCTTACCCGTTCCCGTCCACACATGGGGGCTGCGCCCCCTCGCCCCCCAATCGCGCTACGCGCTCGTCCTCAAACGCCGGACGGGCTGAATACGTTTC
>NZ_JBHWZP010000257.1:0-13742 GCF_042728395.1 Streptomyces sp. NPDC060205 | reverse complement strand
GTCCGGCGTTTGAGGACCGGGGGTTCGGGGGCAGCGCCCCCGAGTCAGTGACGGGAAGGGTAGGGGCGGCGGGGGCGAGGAAAACCTCAGCCGTCACCGAAGCGGCGTTCCCGATGGACCCGCCACCGATCCATCATCGCCGCCACCTCCCCGTCCACGAACTCG
This sequence comes from Streptomyces sp. NPDC060205, assembly GCF_042728395.1. NCBI lineage: Bacteria > Bacillati > Actinomycetota > Actinomycetes > Kitasatosporales > Streptomycetaceae > Streptomyces > Streptomyces sp. NPDC060205. Next base: position 13,577 of record NZ_JBHWZP010000257.1, on the reverse strand, counting down.
AAGAACGCGAGCGTCTCAGCCAACCGCCGCCCCGCGGGCGTCCCCCCGCCAAGACTCTCCACCCCTTCCCGCAGAGCCCGCTCCCACCCCTTGATGACCGCCTCACGATTGGTGAGCGCCTCGTACCACTGGTCGCTGTGCACCCGGTACCGCTCGCGCCGCGACCCGGGCTCCCGTTCGCGCGCGACCATGTGCTGCTGCGCGAGATAGCGCACCGCCCCGGACACCGCCGCCGGACTGATCCGCAGCTGTTCGCCCAGTTCGACCGAGGTCAGCGTGCCGGAGTCGGAGGCGAGCAGCGCGGCGAACACCCGGGCGGGCATGCGCTGCATCCCGGCCTCGACGAGCTGCGCGGCGAAGCTCTCGACGAACTTGGAGACCGCCTCGGCGTCACGCGCCACCCCACTCGGTTCCGCCATCCCGCGATCCACCCTCTCCCGTACACCTGGCCCGGATTCGAGTCTATCCGTCGTTCATACGCTTCCTTAACTTCACAAGTTTATGAAATCAGCGTACGTTCTGAAGCATGACGAAGGCAATCACCGTCTCCGGACTGCACAAGTCGTTCGGCGGCACGCACGCTCTGGACGGTCTCGACCTCGATGTCGAGACCGGTGAGGTGCACGGCTTCCTCGGCCCCAACGGCGCGGGCAAGTCCACCACCATCCGTGTCCTGCTGGGCCTGCTGCGCGCTGACTCGGGCACCGCGCGCCTGCTGGGCCAGGACCCGTGGTCCGATGCGGTGGAACTGCACCGCCGGATCGCGTACGTCCCCGGCGACGTGACCCTCTGGCGGAACCTGTCGGGCGGCGAGGTCATCGACCTGTACGGGCGGCTGCGCGGCGGCCTCGACCCGGCACGCCGCGCCGACCTGGTCCAGCGCTTCGAACTGGACCCGACGAAGAAGGGCCGCACCTACTCCAAGGGCAACCGGCAGAAGGTCGCCCTCGTCGCCGCCTTCGCCTCCGACGTGGACCTGCTGATCCTGGACGAACCCACCTCGGGCCTGGACCCGTTGATGGAGGAGGTCTTCCAGCGGTGCGTGGAGGAGGAGCGCGACCGGGGCCGCACCATCCTGCTGTCCTCGCACATCCTCAGCGAGGTCGAGGAGCTGTGCGACCGCGTCAGCATCATCCGCAAGGGCGTCACGGTCGAGACCGGTTCGCTCGCCGATCTGCGGCACCTGACCCGTACCAGCGTCACCGCCGAACTCGCCGGGCCCCCCGGGGGACTGGCCGCCCTGCCCGGCGTCCACCATCTCGACGTCCGGGGCGCCCGGGTCACGCTCCAGGTGGACAGCGACAAGCTGAACGCCGTGCTGCGCTCCCTCACCGAGTCCGGCGTACGGTCCCTGACCTCCACACCGCCCACCCTCGAAGAGCTCTTCCTGCGCCACTACCAGGAGGACGTACAGGAGCAGGAGCAAAAGCAGGCGCAGACGGGGACGGGGACGGGTACGGGCACCGGGACGAAGGCGGTGTCCCGATGACCGCCGTGACCTCGGCCGCCGGGCCCGCCGCCGCACGGGGCAGGGGTTCGCGCCAACTGGCGGGCACCTGGCCCCTGCTGCGGCTCGCACTGCGCCGGGACCGGGTGGTGATCCCGCTCTGGGTCGGCGTCGTCGCCCTGATGGTGGTCTCCATGCCGGACTCCCTGAAGAGCGTGTACTCCACGGCCGCCGAACGCACCGACCTCGCCCGTCAGATGCTCACCAACAGCTCCCTGCGCGCCCTGTACGGACCCGTGTTCGGCGACTCGCTCGGCGCTCTCGCGGCATGGCGCATCGGCGCGTACGCGGGAGTGTTCGCCGGGATCATGAGCCTGGTCGTCGTCGTACGGCACACCCGGGACGAGGAGGAGAGCGGCCGTCAGGAGATGGTCTCGGCGGGCATGGTGGGCCGCCGCGCCCCGCTCACCGCCGCACTCCTCGCCGCCCTCACCGCGAACGCGGCCCTCGCCCTGCTCATCACCGCCGGCCTCGCCGGGCAGGGCTCGTCCGGCGCCCTGGCGCTGGGGCTCGGCGCGGCCGGGGCCGGCATGGTCTTCGCGACCGCGGCGGCGGTCGTCGCCCAGCTCACGGAGAGCGCACGGCTCGCGAAGGGGCTGACGGGAGGCCTGCTGGGCGCGGCGTTCGCCCTGCGGGCGGCCGGTGACTCCTCGGTGAGCGACGGCTCGTCCGTACTGACCTGGCTGTCCCCCGTCGGCTGGCTGGAGAACCTGCGGGCCTTCGCCGACGAACGCTGGTGGGTCCTGCTCCTGTTCGCCGCCGCCATCGCGCTCCAGGGCGCCATCGCCTACGAACTGGCCGGGCGCCGCGACGTCGGCATGAGCTTCCTGCCGACCCCGCCGGGACCCGCCACCGGGCGCCTCGGCACGGCGGGCGCGCTGGCCTGGCGGCTGCAACGCGGCAGCGTACTCGGCTGGAGTCTCGGATTCCTCGCCGCCGGGGCCGCCTTCGGCGGGGTGACGAAGGGGGCGACGGATCTGGTCGGCGACAACGAACGGACCCGCGAGATCATCGAGCGCATGGGCGGCCAGTCCGGCATCACCGACGCGTTCCTCGCCACGATGGTCGGCATGCTCGGCATGGTCGCCGCGCTGTACGTCGTCCAGTCCGTGCTGCGGCTGCACGGCGAGGAGACCTCCCAGCGCGCCGAACCGGTCCTCGCGGGCGCGATGGGCCGCCTGCGCTGGGCCGCCGGCCACCTGCTGATCGCCTTCGGCGGGGCCGTGCTCATCATGCTCCTGGGCGGCCTCGGCCTGACCGCAGGCTACGGCCAGTCGCCGGGCCCCATCCTGGGCGCCTGCCTGGTCCAGCTCCCCGCGATCTGGACCATCGGCGCCCTCGCGGTCCTCCTGTACGGGGTGTCTCCGCAGGTCGCTCCGGCCGCGTGGGCGGTGGCCGGCACCGCGCTGCTCCTGGGCTGGATCGGCCCGGCCCTGGACCTCCCCGCCGCGGTACTGAACCTCTCGCCCTTCGGCCACCTGCCGAAACTCCCCGGCGGCGAGATGACCTGGCCACCGGTACTGACACTCACGGCGATCACCGCGACCCTGCTCACGACGGGCCTGACAGCCTTCAGCCGCCGCGACCTGACAACGGGCTAAGGCGCCGCAGGCGCCCGCAAGGGGCGCGGGGAACGGCGCAATCTTTTGTCTTTTGGGGGCGCGGGGAACGGCGCAGTCTTTTGCCCTTCAGGGGCGCGGGGAACTGCGCGACCGGCCCCCACCGGCCCGCAGACGAAGCGAACCCCGTCAGACCTCGACCAGTAGCCCGTCCAACCCCCGGATGACGAAGTTCGGCTTACGCGAAGGCTCGGCCGCGAGCCGAAGCGAGGGAGCCTGTTCCAACAACGCCCCCATGGACGCCGCGAGCTCGATCCGGGCGAGCGGCGCCCCGATGCAGTAGTGGATCCCCGCACTGAAGGAGATGTGCGGATTCTCCACCCGGGACAGATCGAGCGCCTCCGGCTCGGCGAACACCGCCGGATCGTGGTTGGCGGAGCCGAAGAGCAACGCCACCTCACTCCCCCGCGGAATCACCGTCCCGTCGACCTCGATCTCGTCCAGCACCCACCGCTCGAACAGCTGCAGCGGCGTGTCGTACCGCATCAGCTCCTCCACCGCCGTACCCACCAGCCCCCGGTCCGCGCGCAGCGCCGCCAGCTGCTCCGGGTGCCGGAACAGCGCCCACCAGCCGTTCACCGTGGCGTTCACCGTCGCCTCGTGGCCCGCGTTCAGCAGCAGGACGCACGTCGAGATCATCTCCTGCTCACTGAGCCGGTCCCCCTCGTCGTACGCCGCGATCAGTCCCGAGATCAGGTCGTCCCCGGGCTCCTTGCGCCGTACCGCGATCAGCTCCCGCAGGAACTCGGTGAACTCGACCGACGCCCGTACCGCCTTCTGGGCCGTCTCCTTCGACGGACTCAGCTCGTACATCCCGCAGATGTCCGCCGACCAGGGCCGCAGCTGCGCCCGCTCGGACTCCGGGATACCCAGCATCTCCGCGATCACCGCCACGGGGAGGGGCTCCGCGACGACCGTCAGCAGGTCTCCGCCGCCCGCCGCGACCAGCTCGCCCACCAGGTCGGACGCCAGCCGGTCCACGTACGGCCGCAGCCGCTCGACCGTGCGCGGCGTGAACGCCTTCGACACCAGCCGCCTGATCCTGGTGTGGTCCGGCGGTTCCAGGTCGAGCATGCCGTGGTCGTTGAGCACGTGGAACGGCTCGTGCTCGGGCGGGGGCGGGGTCCGTCCGAAGTCCTCGTGGGTGAAGCGGTGCTGGTAGGTGCGGCCCAGCCTGCGGTCCCTCAGCAGCGTCGACACGTCCGCGTGGTGGGGTACCAGCCACTGGTTGGTGGGCTCGTAGTAGTGGACCCTGCCGAGGGCGCGGAGGTCCGCGTACGCGGGGTACGGGTTCGCCAGGAAGGTCTGGTCCCAGGGGTCGAAGGACTTCGGGGGGTTGATGGCTGCCATGTCCGGACGCTAGCCGGTGGTGTCCCTGTCTGGACAGGGCCTGCCCCCTTGAACTGGGGGTTCGCCCCCCGGGCGACGTTTTCGGCTGCGGGCCGGTGGGGGCTTGTCGCGCAGTTCCCCGCGCCCCTGAAGGGGCTGCGCCCCTGAAGGGGCTGCGCCCCCTGCAGGGGTCAGCCCGGGGTCACCAGGCGGGCCTCGTAGGCGAAGACCGCTGCCTGCGTTCGGTCTCTGAGGCCCAGTTTCACCAGGATGCGGCTCACGTGGGTCTTGATGGTGGATTCGGCCACGACCAGGCGGCCGGCTATCTCCGCGTTGGACAGGCCCTGGGCGATGAGGACCAGTACCTCGGTCTCGCGGTCGGTCAGGTCGCCGTACGCCGCGTGCGTGGTGGCCGAGTAGCGGGGTTCCTCGGCCAGTTTCGAGAACTCCGTGATCAGCCGTTTCGTCACCGAGGGCGCCAGCAGTGCCTCGCCGTCCGCCACCACCCGCACCCCGTCCGCGAGCTGCCGCGCCGAGGCGTCCTTCAGGAGGAAGCCCGACGCCCCGGCACGCAGCGCCTGGTACACGTACTCGTCGAGGTCGAACGTCGTCAGCACGAGCACCTTCGCCGCGCCGTCCGCCGCCACGATCTCGCGCGTCGCCTCGATGCCGTTCATCTCGGGCATCCGGATGTCCATCAGGACGACGTCCGGCGCGAGTTCCCTGACCCGCTCGACCGCCTCCCGGCCGTTGACCGCCTCACCCACGACCTCGATGTCCGGCATCGCGCCGAGCAGCACCGAGAACCCTTCGCGGACCATCACCTGGTCGTCGGCGATCAGTACCCGAATGGTCATGCCGTGTCCTCCGTCGACGCCGCCGACGAGACCGGCAGGAAGACCGCGACCTCGTAGCCCCCGTCGTCCGTCGCCTCCGCCGTCATCTCCCCGTCCAGCATCGACACCCTCTCCCGCATGCCCGTGATGCCGTGCCCGGCGCCCGGTGACGGCTTCACCAGCCCGGTCGCCGGACCGTTCACTATCCGCAGCCCGAGCCCGCCGAGCACATGGCTTATCTCCACCTTCGCGGAGGCGCCCGGCGCGTGCCGCAGGCTGTTGCTCAGCGCCTCCTGGACGATGCGGTAGGCGGACAGCTCCACGCCCTGCGGAAGCTCCCGCACCGCGCCGGTGACCGTGCTGTCCACCCTCAGGCCGGCGTCGCGCACGTTCTCCAGGAGGCGGTCCAGGTCCGCGAGCCTCGGCTGCGGGGCGTCCGGGGCCTCGTAGTCCTCGGCCCGTACGACGCCCAGGACCCGGCGCAGCTCGGAGAGCGCTATGACCGCGTTCTCCCTGATCACCTTGAAGGCGTTCTCCAGCTCCGGCGGGGGGTTCTCCACGCGGTAGGGCGCGGCCTCCGCCTGGATGGCGACCACCGACATGTGGTGGGCGACCACGTCGTGCAGCTCGCGGGCGATCGTCGTGCGCTCTTCGAGGAGGGTGCGCTTGGAACGCTCGTGCGCGGTCACCGTCTGCTGGGCGGTCACCTTCTGCACGGCCTCGCGGCGCACGTGCCACACCGTGACGACCAGCAGGGCCAGCGCACTCACGAACAGGAACGGCATCGTGTTCGTGAGGGTGTGGCCGTCGGGGAAGAAGCCCTCCATGACGAGGCCGTAGGCCGCGGTCAGCGTCCACATCCAGGCCGCCGTGCGAGGCCTGGTCCGCATCGCCACGACCGTGAGAACGACCAGCTGGGTCACGAAGGCGCCGGGCGCCCAGGGCCAGTCGCTGTCCCACCAGTTCCCGTACTGGGCCGCGACCAGCGCCACCACCAGGGACGACCAGAAGGCGACGACCGGCCTGAGCAGGGTCAGCAGGACCGCGCCCATCCCCATGAGGCCGGTCAGGAACTGCGCGAGATCACCGCCGCCGTTGGCCGCGAGGGAGATGAGCAGCGTGAGCAGGCCGGCCAGCACCACCAGGGCGTGCGGGAACAGGGTGACCTTGTCTCTGAGAGCCGGTGGCAGGCTCCGGGTGACGGGGCCGTCCGTCCGCATCCTCGGAAGCGGGCGGAAGGCGAAGGCGTCATGGAACAGGTCCTGCCGCAGCCCCCGCGACACGTCCATCGCGAGCTGGAACTCGGGACTGCGCGGCCGTCGGCCGCCTGGCTGTGTCATCTGCGTCTGGGTCGTCTCGGTCATGTACAAAACGTAGGCCGAGGCGGGGGCCGTGGTCGTCACCAGTGAGACGGGTTCCGCGGCGTCCCTCTCAGGTACTACGGGTATCCCGATCGGCTCAGTAGCCAGTGGGACGCACCAGCCCGCACTCGTACGCGAACACCGCGGCCTGCGTACGGTCCCGTAGCTCCAGCTTCACCAGGATGCGGCCCACATGGGTCTTCACGGTCTGCTCGGCGACGAAGAGCCGCTCGGCGATCTCCGCGTTCGACAGGCCCTGCGCGATGAGGGCGAGGACCTCCGTCTCGCGCTCGGTCAGCTCGCCGACGCGCTGCTTGAGCGGTGCCCGGGGCGCGGAGCCCAGCCGGGAGAACTCGGCGATGAGACGACGGGTGATCCCCGGCGCGAGCAGCGCGTCACCGGCGGCCACGATCCTGATCGCCTCCGCCAGCTGATCGGCCGACGCGTCCTTGAGCAGGAACCCGGAGGCGCCCGCACGCAGCGCGTCGTACACGTACTCGTCAAGGTCGAAGGTGGTCAGCACCAGGACTCTGATCTGCGGAGTCTCGCCGGTGATGCGACGGGTGGCCTCGATGCCGCCCAGCTCGGGCATGCGGATGTCCATCAGAACGACGTCCGGGGTGAGTTCGGCGACCTTCGCGATGGCGTCCAGGCCGTCGACCGCCTGACCGACCACCTCGATGTCGGGCCGGGTGTTGAGCAGCACCGTGAAGCCCTGCCGGACCATCTGCTGATCGTCGGCGATGAGTACGCGGATGGTGCCGCTCGTCATGAGGTGTCTCCAGTGGGGTTCTTGGGACCTGGGGGTCTGCCGGTACGAGTGCCGCTGCCGCTGCCGTGAGGGAGTCCTACGGAAGCGTCGGTGCCGGTGCGGGGGAGGAACGCCGCCACCGTGAAACCGCCGCAGGAGGTCTCCATGGCCATGAGCGTGCCACCGAGCATCACGGCCCGCTCCCGCATCCCCAGCAGACCGTGTCCCGCACCCGGCGAGGGCGGGGCGGGCCTCCTCGGCGCGGAGTTGACGACCCGGATCTGCAGACCGCGCGGAAAGTGCGTGAGCTCCACCCGCACCACGGAACCCGGCGCGTGCCGCAACGCGTTGCTCAGCGCCTCCTGGACGATCCGGTACGCGGACAGCTCCACGCCGGGCGCCAGCGGAAGCACCTCGCCGTCGATCTCCGTGGTCACCGTCAGCCCGGCGGCGCGGGTGTTCTCGACCAGGGCTTCCAGGCGGTCGAGAGTGGGCTGCGGGGCGTGGGGGGCGGCGCCGGTGCCGGGTGCGCCGAGCCCGTACGGGTCGCCGGGATTCTCCGAACGCAGCACTCCGAGGACCCTGCGCAGTTCGGTGAGCGCCTCCAGGGCGTTCTGCCGGATGCCGTCGAGGTTCTCCTTCAGTTCGTCCGGGGGGTTCTCCACCAGGTGCGGGGCGACCTGGGCCTGGATGGAGATGACCGACATGTGGTGGGCGACCACGTCGTGCAGCTCGCGGGCTATACGGCTGCGCTCCTCCAGAAGCGTGCGCCGGGAGCGCTCCTCGGCCGTCAGGGACTCCTGCTCCACGAGCTGGGTGCGGGCCTCCCGGCTACCGCGCAGGGCGGTGCCGAGGAGGACGGCGACCACGAAGACGGTGACCGCGGTGACACCCGTCGCGGTGTACGACCCACCTCCGACGACCCCCTCGACGAAGAACGTCATCAGCCCTGTCAGGGCCAGCGCCCCTATCGCCGCGTAGGTGGACATCCGCAGTGAGAGGAAGAACAGGACGAGCACGTGCGCGGTGATCGCGGGCACGCTCCAGGGCCAGTTGGGGCCCGGCGGCGCGGTGCCCACCAGGTGCGCCCGCGCCATCACCGCGGCCACGACGGTCCCGGCGAGCGACAGCCACCAGGCCGGGACGGGGCGCCACAGGGCGAGTACGAGCGCCGCGCCCTGCGCGAATCCGGCCAGCACTCCCAGCTCCACGCCCAGTCGATAGCCGTTGCTCATGGCATCGGTGCCGGTGAGCGCGACGCCGAGGGCGATGACGGAGACGACCACGTGCGGCAGCCAACGGAGCTTGCGGGGGCGGGACAGCGGCAGCAGCGGGGCGGGGGCGCCGTCCCAGAGGCCAGTGCGGACGGCACCGAGGAAGCTGCCCAGGAAGCCCCGGACGAGCGTCCGTGCGCGGGCAGCGCGGGGCGAGCGGGCAGCGGCCCCGGTGCCTTCGGCGTACTCGCCGTCTTCGGCGTACGCGTAGTGCTTCCAGTGAGCGGGCTCGCGTGGGGTGGGGCGGGTGTCCGGGGGCGGTGCGGAAGGGGTGCCGTTCTCTGCCTGGGCATCGTCCACGCGGTCAACTCTAGGCACGGCGGGCCTCCTTCCCTCCCGCTGCGCGGCGGTGAGTACGGACGACACGTGACGGCCGGCGGGCGGGCCCGGCACGTCGGTGACCCTGTTCGCAGGAGTGGAAGGCGGCTCGGCAGACCGCGAGCGCCAGGGCGAAGACCGGGAGCCAGGCCAGCCGGAACGCCACCCAGGTGACGTCGTCGGGCCGGGTGTGCAGGCCGGGGAGACGGCCCATGAGGAGGCCGGTCGCGGTGACCGACATCAAAGCCGTCTGGTGCCACAGGAAGACCGTCATCGCGGAGAGGTTGACGAACGCCACGCCCGCCCAGAGCACGGGCCGCCGCATCGCGCGCCGCAGCGGCTCCCGCAGGAGCAGGGCGAGACCGCACTGGGCCGTGCCGAAGACGACGACGGCCAGGGTCGGCGGATCGAGGTTGGAGGTCGTGGCGCCGGGGACGCCGACCATCGACGCCGGGTAACCGCCCCACGCGACCAGCGCCGCGGTCGTCGCCGCGCCCAGCGTGAGCAGCACCCAGCCCGAGCGCCGGGTCAGTTCGCCCCGGGTCCAGGCCGCGCCCAGGGTGAACGGCACCAGCCAGCCCGCCGCCACGTTCACCCAGCCCAGCCAGGGCGGACCGCCGAAGCCGAACCGGACGAGATCCACGTGGAGGACGACGGCCAGCGGCCACAACGGGTTGACCCGGGTCACCAACGGGGTCAGCGCCGTCAGCCCGGCGAGGACCAGCAGGAACCACAGCGGTGACAGGGCCAGCTTCAGCAGGGCGTGGACGGTGCCCGTGTCCGCGCCCGTCAGGAGCAGTCCGACCACGGCCACCGTCCACAGCCCGAGCACAGCGGCCACCGGTTTGAACAGGCGCGTGAGGCGCGTACCCAGCCACCGTCCGTACGTCGTGCCGCGCGCCCGTGCCGATGCGTAGCTCCTGGTCGCCAGGTGGCCGCCCACCAGGAAGAACACGGCCAGCGTCTGGAAGACCCACGAGACGGGGGCGAGCCATGGCATGGGTGCGAGGGGGCTCGACGTGTGGAGGGTGCCGCCGTCGGCCACCAGGGCGGTGACGAGCCAGTGGCCCAGCACGACGCCGAGTATCGCGAAGGCGCGCAGGGCGTCGATGCCTCGGTCCCGGTGTGCGGGGGTCGCCGCGTCGATCCGTTCGGCGGCCTCGGCGAGGGCACCCTTACGCACGGGTCACCTCCGATGTCCGGCCGAGCACGATCCGGGCGAGGTTGTCCAAGGACTCCGAGCCCGGCCTGAAGTAGTCGCTGTGGCCGCCGTCGCCCGCCGCGAACACCCGGGCCCCGAACGCCGGGGACACCGGGTCCGTGCCGTACCCGACCGTCGTGCCGAAGAGGTCGGCCAGGCCGTGCGGGACGTCCGCGATCCAGTCGTCCGCGCCGCGGCCGGCCCAGACCCGGGCCGTCGTACGGAGGTCTGCGGCGGACTCCACGCCGGTGCCCGGGCTGCCGAAGAACACGAGGTCGGAGATGTCCGGACCGCTCGCCGCGCGGGCGCCCACGGCCGTCCCGTACGAGTGGCAGAGCAGGGAGATGCGGGCTCGGCCGTTCAGCTCCTTCACCTCGGATATGAACGAGCGCAGTTCGGGGGCCGCCTTCGCCGCCCGGCCCGTGGTGAGGATTTCGGGGCTGATCGTGCCGGGTGTCTCGTAGCCGAGCCAGGCGACGACCGCGGCGCGTGCGCCGAGCTGTCGGTGCAGGGTCCGGGCACCTTCCCGGAAGCGCTCGTAGGTGTCCAGTGTCGTGTCGGAGCCCGGTACCAGGACCGCCACGCGGTCGGTCTTCGCCAGGTCGCCGAAGACCTCTACGGCGCGGCCGGGGCCTCGGGCGTCGAAGGCGAGGTAGTGACGTTCCGGGTCCGCCATGGCGTGGACGGCGGACGCGCGGTCGCGGTCGCCGTGGGCGGCGGCCATGCGGGACGCCTCGGCGGCGTTCGCCCGGTTCGCCGCGTACGCCCTGTCCAGGGTGGCCGAAGTGACCGTGCCGATGTGGGCCGGGGCCGGCGCGGGTATGTCCGGGTGCGCGGTCGCGGCGGAGATCGGGGCGACCACGGCGGCTGTGATCAGTGTGGCGAGGAGGCCTCGGCGCAGGCGTAGGCGTAGGCGTAGCTGTAGATGTAGGCGGGGGCGTCGGGGTGGGCGGCGTGGTCGGTCCGACGGCTGTGGTTCGTGCGTTCCTGCCCACCATGCCATGGCTCGTCCCCGTCCCCGTCTCTGTTCCCGTTCAGTGGGTTGGCCCATCGGGCCCCGCTGATTGGGAAGTTACGGATTCAGGCGCGTAGTCGGCGTCCCGCTGGGGGGCTCATCCGGGGCGTGGCTCTCAGGTATTACGGGTATCACCGGGAGCGAATGCGGGGTGTTCGCCTGGCGGCGGGCGGAGGGTCGTGACTTCGTCTGCGGCGCTGTGGGGGCCGGGTGCGCAGTTCCCCGCGCCCCTTGGGTTGGCCCAGGCTCGGGCAGCTCTCGGAGAGGCCCCCTCCTGCTTGGACAGACCGGCGCGCATTCCGTCTGCGGCGCCGTGGGGGCCGGGTGCGCAGTTCCCCGCGCCCCTTGGGTTGGCCCAGGCTCGGGCAGCTCTCGGAGAGGCTCCCCTCCCCGCCTGGACAGACCGGCGCGAATCCGGCTGCGGCGCCGTGCGGGCCGGGCGCGCAGTTCCCCGCGCCCCTTGGGTTGGCCCAGGCGGGCGGCTTTTGGAGACGTGCTGCGTCTGATGTGGACGGCTTACCAGGCCAGTTGGGCGATCTCCTCCGCCACCACCGCGCACGCGTCCGCCGCCGGGTCGATCAGGGGGAAGTGGCCCACCTCCTCCAGGAGTGTCAGGCCCACCACCTCGCCGGCCTTTGCCGCCGCTTCCGCGTACGCCTCGGCGACCGCCTGCGGGACGACGGTGTCCGTGCGGCCCTGGACCAGCGTCGTGGCGATTCCCGTCGGGAGGAGCAGGGCTGGGTCGGCGTACGGCTGCCGTTCCTCGAACGTGGTGTCCCCGCCGAGGAGTTGGAGCGTGGCTCCGGAGCAGACGTCCAGCTTCTCCGCGACCGTGAAGTCGGCGATCGGGGCCAGGGCGACGACACCGCGCAGCGGGGCCGGCCTCTCCAGGTACCAGGGCGCGTCGGTCGGCAGCAGGTGGCGGGCGGCCGCCCAGAGGGCCAGCTGACCGCCGGCCGAGTGACCGGTGACCACCGTGCGGCGCGCATCGGCCCCCGGCAGGGCCTGGCGTACGAGAGCCGGCATCGCGTCCAGCGCCGCCGCGACGTCGTCGAAGGTGTCCGGCCACCGCCCCGCCACCGGTCCCGTACCGCCCTGCGCCGGGATCGTGCCGCCGCGCCGGTACTCGACGTTGGCCACGGCGAAGCCCCGCCGGGCCAGGAAGTCCGCGAACGGGGTGATGTGCCGCCGGTCGTACGGGGCCCGCCAGGCGCCGCCGTGCAGGACGACGACGAGCGGGGCCGACTCCTCGCCGCCGCGCGGTGCGTAGAAGTCGACGACCTGGTCGGGGTGGTCGCCGTACGCGGCGGTGGCGTCGGGGCCGACGGGCGGATGGGAGAAGGCCGACTCCTCCTCCGCGGCGTCGCGGGCGTCGTCCGGCATGCTCCAAGCCTCTCAGCGGTGCGGTGTTCGTGCTCCGGCCCGTCGGCTGCCGCAGCGTGCGGTCAACGTGCGGCGGGGCGCGGGTCGTTGGCGGGACGGTATCAGGCCGGTGACGTGCGCCAACACACCGCCGTAACCCTCGGCCAGAGGTAAACGGTGCTGGTGTTCCGTTACGCTGCCCGAAGTGCCGACCCTTGGCGACACGTGCCGTCCCATGCCGCCCCATGCCGCCCACCACCGCGCCTGATCCCGAAGGAGCCCCCTCATGACCGCCGCGCCCGACGAAGCCGAGAGCGAGCCAGGGCCCGGACCTGAGCCCGAGCCCGGGACCGTCCGGCCCGGAGGGCGTACCGCCCGGGTCCGTACGGCCGTGCTGCGCGTCGCCGGGGACGTACTGGCCGAGCAGGGGTTCGCCCATCTCGATCTGGCGGACGTGGCCCGGCGCGCGGGGGTCGGCAAGACGACCGTGTACCGGCGCTGGGGCTCGGTCACCGGACTCGTCGCCGACCTGCTCGGAGACATGGCCGAGCAGTCCCTCCCCCGTACCGAGACGGGTTCCGTGCTCGGGGATCTGCGGGCCAACGCCGCGCTGGTGTGCCGGACGCTCGCCGACCCCCGGCAGGGGGCGCTGTTCCGCGCGGTGATCGCCGCGGCGGCGTGCGACGCGCGTACGGCGCAGGCGTTGCGGCGGTTCTACGAGGTGCGGGTCGCCGAGTGGGCGCCTTGTGTCGAACAGGCGGTTGCGCGGGGGGAGTTGCCGGTGGGGACCGATGCGGGGGAGGTGGTGCGGGCTGTTTCTGCGCCGCTGTATTACTCGTTGCTGACGTCGGGGGTGGTGCCGGACGCTGCCGCGGGGGAGCGGGCCGCGGCGGCGGCGGTTGTCGCTGCGCGGGGCGGGGTGTTCGTGGGGTAGGGGTTTTCCTCGCCCCCGCCGCCCCTACCCGTCCCGTCACTGTGTCCTCAAACGCCGGACGGGCTGAGAG
>NZ_JBHWZP010000256.1:0-13789 GCF_042728395.1 Streptomyces sp. NPDC060205 | reverse complement strand
CCTAAAGACAAGAAGCCGGGGCGCAGCCCCGCTTCTCAGGGGCGCGGGGAACTGCGCGAGCAACCCCCACCGGACCCGCACGCTCCGAACGCGCCGCTCCAGGCCGCTCCAGGCAACGGCTCAGCGGCCGCCGTTGTACGGCCCGTACGGACCGTCGCTGCTGCTGCCGCCGCCCCGGCGGCCACCCCGGCCGCCGCCCGAGACCTGCTGGAGCGCGGGCCGTACGTCCACGAAGAAGACGATCGTGGCGACCAGGAACGCGATCTGCAGGAAGAGCATCGGCACCAGCAGATTCACGGCCACCGCGAGGCCGAGCAGGATCAGCCAGAACATCTTGGTCTGCTTGTTCGCGGCGCGGTAGGCGTCCTCGCGGGCCAGTCCGGCCATGACGAGCGCCACCACCGCGAGCACCAGCATGGCGGTGTAGATCAGCCACATGAGGCCGCCGAATGCCGTCAGGAGCACGTTGCCCACCACCCGTGTCGAGTCCGTCGTCCGTACGCGGTCACCGTACCCGCAGAACGGGCCGGGAACTCCGATAGTGCCCGGAGCGCCCGACCCGTTCTCTTTGCGTACATGCCCGCCGCGTACGCACTCATCGCGTACGCACTCATCGTGTACGCGCCCTGTGCGTGCGAGGCCGCCGTCCTACTTCGCGGGCGGCGTCGACTTCTTGGCCGTGGTGGTCTTGCGGGCGGCCGGGGCCTTCTTCGCCGGGGCCTTCTTCGCCGGGGCGGGCCCGGTCTTCGCCTCGGCGGGCGTGGCGATCGTGCCCTCGGCCGGCTCGGGGTTCGGCTCGACGGCGATCGCCAGTTCCTCGATCTCCTCGGCCGCCTCGCCGCGCCAGGTCTTCACGGTCTGCTCGCCGTGCTCGGCGACCTTCTCGTAGGTCTCGCGCGCCTTCACGGCGTACTCGGCGGCGACGCCGACACCGCGCAGGGCGATGTCCTGAGCCGTCTCACCGATCTTCTTCAGGTCGGTGTCCAGGGTGCTGATGAAGCCGTTCACCCGGGTCTGGATGGTCGCCTGCGCCTCCTTGGCACGGGCGGTGGCCTTCTCCTGGACGGCGTTCGGGTCGATTCCCCGTACGGCGTCGATACGGGCCGGCGCCTCGGCGCGCAGCTGCTCGACGATCCCCGGCACCTTCTTGGCCTGCTGGATGGCCAGGTCGGCCGTGCCGGCGGCGAAGTAGAGGGGGGTCGGGTCGCTGAGGGTCTTGCGGAGGTCGTCGGTGATGGCCATGGTGATGGTCCTCCCGGAATCACTGTCGCGTGGAGCGTGAGGGTGTGGTCTGTCTGTCGCTACTCCGTGGCCGCCGGCCGGCCGGTCCGAACGGGACCGTACCGGGACGTACCGCGCCCGGTCGTGATGCCGGGCCCGGTCAGCTCGCGGAGGACTGCTGATCGTGCTGGTCGTGCGGGTGCTGCGGGTCGTGCGGGTCGTTCCGTGCGGCATCGCTGCCGTCGGCCGTGCGGGCCCTGTCGACGACGGTGTCCCCGCCGTCCGTCGCGCGCGTGACGGCGGATACGTCCGACACACTCGCCATGTCATGCGCCAGGTCCGACGCGTCCGGCGCGCCTACCGTGTCCAGCGCGTCCTCGACCGCCTTGATCTCGAACCCGTTCTCCTTGCGGAAGGACTCGTAGATCTGGAGCAGCACCTGCTTCTGCCGCTCGGTGAGCGTCGGGTCGGCGAGGATGACCGCACGTGTCTCCACCTCGTCCCGGTCGCGCTCGGCGTCGAGGATCCCGGCGCGGACGTACAACGTCTCGGCGGAGATCCGCAGGGCCTTGGCGACCTGCTGCAACACCTCCGCGCTCGGCTTGCGCAGCCCGCGCTCGATCTGGCTCAGATACGGATTGGACACCCCGGCGGCCTCGGCGAGCTGCCGCAGACTCAGCTGCGCGTTGCGCCGCTGGTCCCGCAGATACTCACCAAGATTGCCGACGTTGAGCGATGCCATGCCCCTACCTTGCCCCACCCGCGCTAACTATTGCAAGCACGTGCTTGCAAAAGTGCGCTACGCCACTGCCCGGCTCCTGCCCCCGACCTGACGTGTCTCGCTGAAGGTGAGCCAGTCTCGGTCTATCTGAACCATCTGGTCGCTCGTCTCAGTCAACCGTGACCATCTGTCGATCTGTGTCGCTCTTCTTGACCCACTGCCGCACCGGGGTCCCTACGGTCTCCGTATCGGGCGGTGCCGAGCGGGGGTGGCTGATGGCTGAGGAAGACTTCTGGCTGGAGTACCTAGACGCCCGCGGCGAGCCGCACGGCGGGCCGCTTGAGGTGATGTGGCCGACCCGTTTCGAGGCAGCCGGGCAGGTACGCGGGTTCCCTTCGTACCGCGGGCAGCGGAACTTCCCGGGCTGGTACTGGGCTGCTACAGGTGGTGACCTGGTGGGCTATGAGTCGTGGGTGGAGCTCGGGCACCTGATGAGGCTGGACGCCGATCCGGATGTGGTGGCGGTGGCCTCGCAGCCGTTCCGGCTGTCGTGGCGGTACAGCGACCGGACCCGGCGGACCCGCCATACGCCGGACTACTTCGTACGCCGTCGGGACGGCACCGCTGTGGTGCTGGACGTACGTCCGGACGATCGGATCGAGCCGGACGACGCGAAGAAGTTCGCGGCCACGGCCGCGGCCTGCGCCCGGGTTGGCTGGGGCTTCGAGCGGGTCGGGATGCTCGATCCCGTGCTGGCGGCGAATCTGCGCTGGCTATCGGGCTACAGGCACCCACGGGTGCGGCGCGAGCCGGTCGCCGATGCCCTGCAAGCGGTGTTCGCAGAGCCGCAGGGACTGCTTGCGGGGGCCCGGGAAGTCGGGGATCCGATCGCCACGCTGCCGGTGCTCTTCCACCTGTTGTGGCGCCGCGTGTTGGCCGCTGACCTTGGGGGCGAGTTGCTGGCGGGGGCCACGCGCGTGCACCTCGTTCCTGCGGTGGCGAAGGAGGTGGGCGGGGATGCCATCGCGTCCGCAGCTGCTGTCGCTGGGTGATCGGGTTCGCTACGACGGGCGCGAGCACACCGTGGCCGCCTTGCACGGCACTTCGGTGCGGCTGGTGGATGACGCCCTGGCCGCCAGTGTGGTGCTGCTGGGAAACTTGCTGGCCTCTGAGGGATTCACCGTACTCAGCAGCGCGCCGAGTCGCCCGCCGCTGCCCGATGCGGGAGTCCTGGAGGGGCTGCCCGAAGACGCCGCAGAGCGGGCC
Organism: Streptomyces sp. NPDC060205; assembly: GCF_042728395.1. Classification (NCBI taxonomy): domain Bacteria; kingdom Bacillati; phylum Actinomycetota; class Actinomycetes; order Kitasatosporales; family Streptomycetaceae; genus Streptomyces; species Streptomyces sp. NPDC060205. The sequence continues at coordinate 10,581 of NZ_JBHWZP010000256.1, read as the reverse complement.
GAGTGGTGGCGAAGGCACCTGACCGAACTGCTTACGGGCCGTCCAGACGTCGATGCCCGCACCCCGGTGAAGGCCGAGTACGACCCGGCCGTGAACTCCTTGCGGCAGCGGGAGCTGGCCAAACTCGCCGAACTACGCGAAGCAGGCGAGGGGGTGGGGCTGAGCACGCTGCGCCGAATGCGCACTCGCTTCGAGCGCGAAGGGGTGGCGGGTTTGGTGGACGGTCGGCAGCGCAAGCCCGCCACCGGCACGAGCCGGGCCGATCCGCGGGTGGTCGAGGCCATCGAGAAGATCGTCAACAGCCGGACCAACGAGCCGACCGTGTCCGCGCAGGTGCTGCGGCGCAAGGTCGAACGCCTGCTGGCTGCCGAGCACGGCACGGGAGCGGTTCCGATGCCCTCCAGGGCGACGTTCTACCGCTTGTTGGAGGCAGTCTCGGCCGGGCAACATCTGCTGGGCTCGGCCCGCACCCGCCGCTCGCTGGGCAAACAGCCGAAGCGGATGTTCGGGCAGCTGACAACAGCACGACCTGGTGAAGTGATGGAGATCGACTCCACGCCACTGGATGTAATGGTCGTCCACGACGACGGGACAGTGGACCGCTGCGAGCTGACCGGACTGGTCGATCTGGCGACGAGGACACTGGCTGCGGTGGTGTTGCGGCCCTCGACAAAGGCAGTGGACGCCGCCCTGCTGCTGGCACGGGCGATGGCGCCCGAGGTGGTGCGGCCAGGCTGGTCGGATGCGTTGCGCATGTCCCGGTCGGTGCTGCCCTATGCCTCGCTGCTGACACTGGACGAACGGATGGCCAAGGCAGCCGCGAAGCCAGTGATCGTCCCGGAGATGGTGGCCAGTGACCGGGGGAAAGCGTTCGTCTCGGACAACTTCCGAAATGCCTGCCGCCACTTGGGGATCTCGTTCCAGCCCGCGCATCCGGACACCCCGACCGACAAGCCGCATATTGAACGGACCCTTGGCTCCGTGGCAACGATGTTCGCCCAGGATCTGCCCGGCTACACCGGCCGGAGTGCCGAGATGCGGGGCAGGGATCCGTCCGCGCGAGCGGTTTGGTCCATCCACGAACTCCAGGAACTGCTCCAGGAATGGGTCGTTTCGACGTGGCAGGTCAGGCCTCACGGCGAGCTGCGGGACCCCTTGATGCCGGATCGCCCGTTGAGTCCGAACGAGAAGTACGCCGCGCTGGTGGCGGCGGCCGGATACGTGCCAGTCGCGCTGAGCCAGGAGGAGTACATCCAACTCATGCCCCGCGAATGGAGGGTCATCGGTCCCGGAGGGGTGCGGATCAACAACCGTACTTACGACTCCCGCGACCTTGTCCCCCTTCGGCGCCAGCCCTCCGGGGCGGGTCCGGACGGGAGGCTCTGGGAGGTCCACTACGACCCTTAGGACATCTCCTGCGTCTGGGTACGCAACCACCGCGGCACGGGCTGGATCACCGCGACCTGGCGCCATCTACGCACTTCGCACGTCCCAATGGGTGAACTGGTCTTCGACCGGGCCCGTCAGGTGCTGGCCGAACGTGAACGGCGCAAGCCGCACGAGGAAGCGGTCGCCGAGACTGCGGTAGAGCTGCTTGACCGGGCCGCTGACGGTCCCGAAGAACGCCCTGTCCGGCGGCGGAAAAGCTCGGGCCGAGCGGCCGAGCGGCGTGACCGCAAGGTCGTCGGCCGCACCCGTGCCACCAGCCAGCCGGCCTGGCCTCGTCCCGAGACACCCGCCCCCTCGCAAGCGCTTCCGACCGAACCAGCTCAGGGCTCCGATGGCGCCGATGAGAGCGAGGAGTTGACGAAAGTGGTGCCGCTGGGGATCTTCGACGCTCGTGAGGAGGCGAAGAGATGGTGGTGAGCCCCTCCAGAGATGATCGTTCTCCGGCCGACGAAGACGAACGTGTGGAGCCGCCCACCACTCTCACTGGCTGGCGGCGGTTCGTGGAGAAGGACCCGCGCCCCTTCGACCTGCTGCCCCGCGCTCGATGGAAGTCGATGAACGACGAGGAACGCACCGACTACGACGAAGCTCGCATCGACTACCACTCAGAACTCCAAGTGGTACGCACATCCACAGTTAAGGAAGTCGCTCACCAGGGACGCCTACTGACCCTGCTCAATCGACGCGAGCACGGAGCTCGCCGCGGCCTGATCATCTCTGGCGACCGCACCACGGGCAAGACCACTGCACTCCGACAGCTCGGGCGCCTTCACGAACTGCGCGTTCGGCAGAGATCCGGCGAAGGCCAACGCATCCCGGTGGTCTATGTCACCGCACCGCCGAAAGGATCACCCCGGAAGCTCGCCTTGGAGTTTGCCCGCTTCCTCAACATCCCTACCATCACCCCACGCCACAACACCGCCGACATCACGCATTCCGTCTGTCAGGTGCTGACAGAGGCCCGCACGGACCTGGTGCTGGTCGACGAGATCCACCTCATGAACTTGGGCACGATTGCCGGAGAGGAGCTCTCCGACCATCTGAAGTACTTCACCGAGCACCTGCCGGCCACGTTCATCTACGCCGGCATCGACGTCGAACACTCCGGGCTGTTCACCGGCATCCGCGGCGGCCAGATCGCAGGTCGCTGCACCCTCCTGCACACCGGACCCTTCCCGCTGGGCCGTGAATGGGAAGGGCTGGTCGCGACCATGGAGGGCACCCTTCGCCTGCACAGGCACGCCCCCAACACATTGACCAAATTGCACAAATACCTCTACCAGCGGACCGGCGGCATGATCGGCAGCCTCTCCCACCTTGTCCGTGCCGCAGCCATCTCCGCGATCCTGGACGGCAGCGAAAGCATCACCCGGCGACAACTGCACGCCATCCACGTGGACCACGCCAGCGAGAGCGCCTACCGGACATCCGCATGATCGGGGTCACGGCCCCGGCCGGGCCGGCACGACCACTTCCTCTGACCTCCCCGCCCTTTCCGAATGAGACTGTTCGGTCCTATGCAGCACGACTCGCGCTGCTCAACGGAATCCCCCCAAAACACGTGCTTCGCCGCTTCTACTCGGCAGAGAGGCCCCTGGACAGTCTGGATCTCCTCGCCGTTCGCAGCGGTCAGACACCAAAATCCCTGAAGAAGGCTCTGCCCGAACTGACCACCGCCACGGCATGGCACCAGCCGGGCTACCCGTTGATCAACCGGACCTGGGCCTGCGACTTCTGCGCGGCCGCACATACCGGGAAGACCAGCTGGCGGATCGAGATATGGGGGCTCCGGGACCTCAACCAGCTCTGCGTCAAGCACCGCCGGTGGACAGGCAGTGACACCGCCTACGACTCATACTTCGAGCGAAGCGTCGAGATACCTTCAATCGGTCAGTGCAGCGTTGCGAAAGCGCCCGAGATCGTCGAAGCTCAACGCCGATTCCACCGGCTCTGCCGTCACAGCAGATACCCCAGGATCCTGCCCGCCTACGAAGAATGCTCCAAGTTCTGGCGCGACCTGACCAGACACGGCTACGCAGCAGACCGCACGGAGCGCAGACTCCGCATGATCCATCCGGACGAGACCAGTCGGCACCGGCCATATCCACACGCCGAGGCCGCCGACTTCCCCGAGGTCGTACAGGTCGCCATTCTCTTCGCTTCCTTCTACTGGCGAAAACAAGCGCTCGGAAGCCCGAGAGAGGTTCAGCGCTTCCGCAGAGAGTTCGACAGGCGACTACCCGCGGAGCGGCAGCTGAGGACAACCGCCATCCCCTGGCTCCAAGAAGAGATCGTGCGGCTTGCCCAACGGGTCGACGAGGCCGTCCGCCACCATGAGGCCAGCCTCGACGGACTCGTAACCGCCCACCCGCACGACCAGTTCCCTCCCCTTCTCATCCGAAGGATCTTGAAGCGTTCCCCAGCACACGCACGGTGAACTGCCCCTGCCCTCACCTCTGGGACTGATCACCTCTGGGCGATCGACGGCAGCGGGAACATGGCCGAGAATCTCGGGCGGGCAACTGAAGTCAGGAGTCGCCGCCCTCGGGCGCGCTCAGGGTCAGGATCTCGCCGAGCGCGATGTAGGTCTGCAGGAAAATGAAACGGGCCTCATCAATGGTGACCTCGGCGTGAGTGCCTGCGGAGCACCGGGCGTAGAGATCGGACAGGGTCCGACGTAGACGGTCCCTGCGGCTCTTCGACGCCCCGCAGGCGTGGGTGTGGGCCTGGAGACGGTTCAGCACCTGCTGTGGTCCGACCTTCAGGTCGACCTCGTCCCCGATCTTGTATAGCTCGTCCCGAGCCGGGAACACGTAGTCCGCAGAGGAGTCGATCAACCGGCGGCAGGTGGTGAGGGCCTGGCTGACAGACTCGGGGTCGCCGTCCCGGAGGCGATCAGAGATGCGCTCGATCTTTTCGAGTGCAGTCCCGCTCGCCGCCGCCAATGACCCGTCGACCTTCTCCTGGGTATCCGCAAACAGACTCGCCTGGAGCTCGCTGAACAGGAGCTCGTGGTAAATCTCGGTAACCATGTTGTAGACGGTCGCGACGACTTGCCCGCAGATTCCGATCCACGTGCCGAGGTTCGATGACGACTGGAGGATCCGCGAGTCATGGTCGCGCGACGCAGGGATGAGCATGTCGCCTGAGTAGTTGCCCCCGCCGCGCAGCGCGTCGATGGCCTGCCGGGCAGACTCGATATGACCCTCCACTTTCGCGATCGACACGGTGTAGAAGGTGTTCTTCTCCTTGTCGGCCCAGCGGCCCGCCCGCCCGATCCACGTCCCCGCCGAGCCGTCGGTCGGATACCCGCTGCGCTCGAACCCGAGAAACTCCGTCAACTCGGTGTGGCCGACCAGTCGGGCGAGCCTGCTCGCCTTCAAGACGACCTCGGACGCCTTCAACCGCTTAAGCTCGATGTCGGCCAAGAGCTCGTCCGCAACGCGGATCGCTTCTTCCTGTCGCCCCATTGCTGACCGCCCGTCTGCTCGAACTTGGCTGGGTTGCAGTCGTACCACGTGAGTCCGACACATCTGTGCCGATTATTTCGGTGACCGCGACAGCCTCCGCATCATGGCAATCCACGGTCGGGTTCAGGCTGAGAGCGTTCAGCTTCCGCAAACCCACGGGGATCACAGTCGCTCTGGTTCACCTTCACCGAGACGGGACCGACGTCAGCTGCGTCGGAGCCGATCATTAGGCTCCGCTCATGACCAGCAACCCCGGATTCACCTGCTCGTGCTGCGGCAACCACCACGCCGAGCTACCGATGAACTACGCGGCCACCGCCCCGTACGTCTGGGAACCGAACTTCGCAGACTCTGCGGACTGCCTTCTCTCATCGGATCAGTGCGTGATCCAGGCACAGCACTACTTCGTCAAGGGTCTGGTCGAGATACCGATCATCGGCAGCGACGAGGTGTTCTCCTGGGCCGCATGGGTCTCCCTCAGCCGGGACAACTTCTCCCGATCCGCAGATCTTTGGGACACCACGGGACGTGAAACCGAGGAGCCGTACTTCGGGTGGCTGTCCACCGACCTCTTCCTCTACTCGCCCAGCACCATCAACTTGAAGACCCGCGTCCATACCCGTCCCATCGGACAGCGTCCCTTCATCGAGCTGGAGCCGACCGACCACCCTCTCGCAGTCGAACAGCGGACCGGCATCACCATGGAGCGCGTCCGTGCAATCGCCGAAGCCGTACTCCACCTCACCGACAACGAATCCAAGTGACGCCGAACAGGCTGCTGACCTAGCGTTCCGCCCATGACCACACCAGACGTCGGCACTGACGATGAGGCCAGCGTGTCCATCCGCTGCCAGGACAACGCCTCCGTCAGCGTGACGTTCTGCGACCGGTTCAACTTCGACGCCGACTCCGTGCACTATGCCGTCGAACTGCGCGCTCCCGGGCTGACCGCTCGCGTCGACGAGGTCGTCGCCTGGATCTGGGACAGCGACCTCACCGCGTTTCTGGAAGAGCTCGCCACCGACTACCAGGGGTGGGACGGCGAACGGAGCTGGCATACCAACGACCGCGACCTGACGGTGTCGGCGGCCTTCCGGTCCGGCGGCTACGTCGGGCTGACCTGGGCCCTGCGGCCGTGGACGCAGGCCGCAGGCGGCTGGGGCGCCTCGGTGACCACCTGGCTGGATGCCGGCGAGCAGATGGCTTCCCTCGCCGCCGATGTCCGGGCCTTCCTCGCCGAGGAGCACCAGTGACATCCGACATGCGCATCACCTGGACGCTTGCGGGATCCGGGTGGGCCGACTGCACCCTTGAAGATCGCCTGGCGAAAGCCGAGCCCACCGCGTCCTACATCACCAGTGCGCCCGAAGAGCTCCTGACCGCGGTGGCCCGGCTCGTCGCCGGCGAGACAGAGACCCGTGTCCAGTTCGAGGCCGAGCCGACTGCCTACCGGTGGATTTTCTACCGCGAAGGCGAGGACATCTGGATCCGCGTGCTGGAACTGCGCGACGGCAGCGATCACGACAACAGGGGAACCGAGATCTGGTCCAGCCAGCTCGGCATCGACCAGCTCGCCCGCACCGTGATCCGCTGCTTCGACGAGCTCGCGCAGACTTACGGCGAGAGCGGCTATCGAGGCAAGTGGGGCGAACACTTCCCACGAACCGAGCTCGAAGCCCTCAGACACCTCTGGCACACCCACCACCGCAGCGACAACACATAGCCGCACGAGCCCGCAGCAAAGCAACGGCGGCCCTACTCCAGACTCCAGCGGCGCACTTCAGCCGGGCCGCTGAGTTCGCGACGTCCGCCCCCGCACACCCGTGCGCGCTGCCGCCTAAGATCGCACATCACGACGGAGCACAGTAAGCGGGGGAGGGCCAGGAAAACCGTGCGATTCGGCGTAATTTATGACGACCATCGCTTGGCCGAAGGTGGCGCCATGGCGGAGGATCTTTTCGATGCGCTCCTCGTCCACGACACCTGGGACGACGACGGGTACCGCACCATGTTCACGTTGCGTGTTCTTACCAGGGAGGGCTGGGTCGAGGTCGGCACCGTGAAGATCGGCCATGTGGCGACGGACGGCGAGGATTTTGGCAACTACCTACTCCCGGAGCGCTTCAGCCGCCTGGACAGCTCGCGCTATTTCTCGGTGGGCCAGGATGAAAGCTATTACTACACGCTGAGCGAGATACCCGGCGCTGTCGGGGAGGAAGTGCTCACCGCGCTCCGGGACATCGCCTACGACGAGAACTCCTTCCGCCTCGCCCGGAACCAGAATGTGACCCGTACTTCGCTACTGCGCTTCGTCAAGATGTCGACCGTGCGCGGGCAGCTGCGGCGCATCGCACGCGGTGGAGCGCGCCGGGTGAGTTTCAATATCGCCTACGAGCCGCCGCTGCCACCGGCGATGGCTTCCGTGCGGTTCGAATTCAAGGTCGAACCAGGCTCCCGGCCGGCCAGCAACGTGCACGCCCTGACCGGACGGAACGGCGTGGGGAAGTCATATGTCCTTTCCCACTTGGCCCGCGCCGTCGCTGCGGTTGAGCCGCAGGCACATGAGCTCGGGCGAATCATCGAGTACGGCCGCGAGGGCCGATCATTCAACAACCTGGTGACTGTCTCGTTCAGCGCCTTTGACGACTTCCCGCTCGTCGGGGGCGACGAGATGTTCATCGCTTCCTACGTGGGCCTGCGTGTTCAGGGGGCGCGATCCCCCAGATTCAAGACCCCTGGCGGGCTCAGGAAGGACTTCGCGCAGGCCATGAAGGCATGTCTGACGCGCGAGCGCAGCCCACAATGGATCAGGGCATTGCGCACCCTCGACTATCCCGGGAGCGGACTCCTGGAGGAGGGATGGCTGGAGAACTTCGAGAACACCGCCAGCCTGAACAGCCGCGAGAATAAAGCCCGGCAGCTCTTCCGCCGCCTCAGTGCCGGCCACCGACTCGTTCTGCTCACCATGACCCGGCTCATCGAGCACGTGAGTGAGCGGACGCTCGTCATCATCGATGAGCCGGAAACCCACCTCCATCCGCCCTTGCTGTCCGCGTTCATGCGTGCGCTGTCCGATCTGCTCGCCGAGCGCAACGGGCTGGCCATCGTCGCCACACACTCTCCGGTTGTACTCCAAGAGATTCCTGCCCACTGCGTCTGGAAGCTCTGGCGCTACGGCGGGCAGCTCGGCGCCGCGCAGCCCCGCATCGAAACGTACGGCGAGAACGTCGGCGTGCTGACTCACGAGGTCTTCGGTCTGGAACTCACCGAAGCCGGCTTTCTGCACGAACTACGGCGACTGGTCGACGTCGGCTACTCCTACGACGCTGTCCTGGAACACTTCAGCGGACGGCTCGGCAGCGAGGCGCAGTTGGTGCTCAGCGCCTTGCTCGGCCAGCGCGACGACGTGGAGGGACACGGCTGATGCAGCACATAGATCCTCCAACCTTCGACGCACGCGACGTGTACACCAACTGCATCGCCAACGCCCGCCCAAATACGCGAAAACGGCTGGAATCGTTCACCGACGCGGTGGCCGATGCAGCAAGCGCGTACGAGGTAGCCGCTCAGGGCCAGGCTCTTCACACCCTCACCGGCCTCGCCGCCACGCCTGGCACCCGTCGCGACCGCAAGGCCCTGGAGGGGGTCTACACCGACCGGTTGGCCAAGGACCGTGCTCCGGGCCGCCGCATCTACGAGGCGCTCAAAGGTACGACCGACCAAGAAGGCCGTCGACGGGATAACCGGTGTCCCCTGTGCGGGGAGGGCCTGGTAACCACGCTCGATCACCACCTACCCAAGAACACGTACCCGCTGCTCAGCGTGGTACCGGTTAACCTCATCCCGGCTTGCCGCGACTGCAACACCGGCAAGCGCGCCACAGTCCCCGTCAATGCGGGTGACCAGACCCTGCACCCCTACTTCGACGACTTCTCCCACCACCCCTGGCTTCGAGCTCGTCTCAGGAGGCAACGCGGCAATGAGCAGCCGTCGATGAAGTTCTTCGTTTCCCCCCACCCTGATTGGAGCGACACACTCACAGAACGCCTCCAGAAACACCTGAAGGTGTTCGACCTGGACTACCGGTACAGCCTTCTGGTGAGTAGCCACATCGCATCCACCAACCACGACCTCACGATGATGCCCACTAACTCCGTCGCCCCCTGGCTTGAGCACAAGGCCGAGGGCTGGCGCTACCGGGGTAACCCCAACACGATGGGCTATGCCCTGTTCAAGGCCCTGGCGGCCGACAAGTGGTATGTCAACGGCGGCTGGCGCGGCTCAAGCCCGGAGACAAACCCCGACTAATCAGCCCGACAGGCATTCTCCGAGAAGGCCGATTTGAGGACACGCCACGACTTCGGAGAAGAGGGTGCCACAGCTCACTGGGGCTGGACGTGACGCCGCAGTCAGTCCGCCGCGGGACCGACCGATGGCGTGGTCATCGGGTTCGCCGACCGGGCCCCCTTCTGCGGACCCCGGCCACGTGCAGAGGCCGACGGGCTTGTCGTCGGTTCTCTCTCGTGTCGTGGTTTGGGCGCACCAGACGCGGCACGACTCCGCTCGACGGCAGAGCGACTGGGTTCGATGTCAACGGACAGCTGCTCAGGTTGAGTGAGACAGGCCAGCCATTGCCGTCTCACTCAACCTGAGCCACCCCAGGTCACCGCCTCACGATGGCCCACTTCCATTGAGACGGGACACCCAGCCCCCAACCCCCGACAAAAGGACTGCCCCTGTATGCGACCGGACGACCGGCACCTCACCGAAGACGAGAACTGGCTCCTCACCGAGGATGTCGACGACTTCCTCGCCCGCGCGGGCGGCTTCCTGCGGTCGCGGCCCGGTCTGCATGTCATGCCGCTGACGTGGACCGCGCGGCTGCGGGCACGCGGGGCGGCGGCCTTCGGCACCGAGCCGCCCCTCTTCGGCGTGCTGGGGCAGGCGGGTGAGGTCCGTGCCGCCTGCTACCGGCTCCCCTCCCGCGCGCTGGTCCCCACCCCGCTCACCCCCGAGCGGGCCGCCGGCCTGGCCGCCCACCTCGCCGCGCTCGGGCACTCCCTCCCCGCCGTCAGCGCGGACGAGCGCACCGCCGCCCTGTTCGCCGAGGCGTGGCAGCGGCGCACGGGCGCGGCACCGCGAATCCGTGACACCCGGCTGGGGCTCTACCGCCTCGGCACGCTCACCCCGCCGGATCCGCACCCGGCGGGCCGGAGCCGGCTGCTGGGCGAGCAGGACCTCGACCAGACCATGTACTGGTGCGGCGAGTTCGCCAGGGCCACCGGCGAGGACGTCTCCATCGACGCCGGTTCCTGGGCCGGCACCCGCTACGCCGACAAGACCTACACCCTCTGGGAGACCCCGGACGGCACGCCCGTCTCCGTCGCGGGCATGAACCCCGTGATCGGCGGCCAGGTACAGGTGGACGTCGTCTACACCCCGGCCCACCTGCGCGGTCACGGGTACGCGGGCGCCGTCACCGCGGCGGTGAGCCGGGCCGCGCTGGCCGCGGGCGCGAAGGAGGTCGTCCTGTTCACGAACCTGGCGAACCCCACCAGCAACGCCCTCTACCAGCGCCTCGGCTACCGCCTGCTCACCAACTGGGCGAGCTACGACTTCACGCCCGCGCGCGAGAACACGTAACCGTGACCGTGGGTGTTCC
>NZ_JBHWZP010000255.1:0-13836 GCF_042728395.1 Streptomyces sp. NPDC060205 | reverse complement strand
CCCCCAGGTATCTGGGGGCGCGGGGAACTGCGCAGTCTTTTAGGGGCGCGGGGAACTGCGCGGCCGGCCACGACCTACCCGCAGCTGACATGCCGGCCCCTCCGCGGAGCGGCTAGTTCACGTTGCCCATCAAGGACTTGACCTTGTTGCGGTACATGAAGATCGCCGCGCCCGCGACCACCGCGAGCGTCGCCTCCAGGGCCACGATCCCCATCCCGTTCAGGTCGACCCCCGCGATGGAGAGCAGCGCGGTCGTCGCGTCGCCGGCGGTGACCGCGAGGAACCAGACGCCCATCATCTGCGAGGCGTACTTCGCGGGCGCCATCTTCGTGGTGACGGAGAGGCCGACCGGGGAGAGGGCCAGTTCACCGACGGTCTGTACGAAGTAGATGGCGACCAGCCACATCGCGGCGGCCTTGTGACCGCCCTCGGCGATCGACAGCGGGGCGAGGAAGAGGAAGAACGAGGCACCGACCAGGACCAGACCGGACGAAAACTTCACGATCGTGCTCGGCTCCTTGCCGGCCCGGTTCAGCGCCAGCCACGCCCAGGCGAAGACCGGGGCGAGCGCCATGATCATGACCGGGTTGACCGACTGGTACCAGGAGACCGGGAAGGTCCAGCCGAAGACGCTGTTCTCGGCAGACTTCTCGGCGAAGATCGACAGCGTCGAGCCGCCCTGGTCGTAGATCATCCAGAACACGGCCGCGGCGACGAAGAACCAGATGTACGCGGACATCCGCGACTGCTCGACCCGGTCCAGCGACTTGTCGCGCTTGATCCTGGCGATCACCCAGACCGGGACGACCAGGCCGATGATCGCGAGCGGCGCCATGATCCAGTTCAGCGTGTAGTGGCCGGAGAAGCCGACGACGGCGTAGAAGACCGCGGCGACGGCCAGCCACAGCAGGCCCTTGCGCAGGGTCGAGGCCTTCTCCTCGGCGGACATCGGCGTCGGGACGACGTCGGAACGCGCGGCGAGGTGCCGGCGGCCCATCAGGAACTGCGCCAGGCCCAGTGCCATGCCGAGCGCGGCGAGCGCGAAGCCCAGGTGCCAGTTCACCTTCTCGCCGATGGTGCCGATCGCCAGCGGAGCGGCGAAGGCGCCCAGGTTGATGCCGATGTAGAAGACGGTGAAACCGCCGTCGCGGCGCGGGTCGTCCGGGCCCTCGTAGAGGTGGCCGACCATCGTCGAGATGTTGGCCTTCAGCAGACCCGAGCCGATCGCGACGAGACCGAGGCCCGCGAAGAAGGTGCCGGACGAGGGCAGTGCCAGCGTCAGATGGCCCAGCATGATGACCAGTCCCGCGACGGCGACGGTCTTGCGGGGGCCGAGCACCCGGTCCGCGAACCAGCCGCCGGGGAGGGCGAGCAGGTACACGAGCGACAGGTACACCGAGTAGATGGCGGTCGCGGTGCTCGCGCTCAGGTGCAGGCCGCCGGGCGCTACGAGGTAGAGGGGCAGCAGTGCCCTCATGCCGTAGTAGGAGAACCTCTCCCACATCTCGGTCATGAAGAGTGTGGCCAGTCCGCGGGGGTGGCCGAAGAAGGTCTGCTCGTATCCGGAACCGGGGGTGCCCGGAGAGACCGAGTCCTTCGTCAGGCTGGACGCCATGGTCGTTCCTTGCTGGTCGGGACGCGCCGCCGGGGCGGACACCGCAGGAGCGGAGGCCGCTTGGGCGGAATGGGGTTGCGCGCCCGGTGGGGGAGGCGGCCGGCACCGGCGGGTCGGCCGTCCCGCCCCACGCCCACGGGGAGTTCCGCCCCGTCCTCGGTTCGGCGAGGTCAAGGCGGTGGACGACGACCACCGGGATCCACGCCCGTCGCGCGTTCTCACGCGCCGGGCCCGGCCACAGGTCATTCCTTTCAAGGCTGGTAGGCACCAGCCCGCACACAAAAGAGACCTTCAGCGTGAAGCTTCCGCCGAAGGTCCCTGTGTGCTGCTACAGGCGTCTGGTCACCATAAGGCCCCACGTCACAGCAATGCCGCATATGGCATGACTTGAGAGATGGATCACAGGTTCGGATGGAACCATGCAACCGAATCGAAGGCCGTTCACAGATTTACATCCTGAACCCCAGGGTCGCACGGTCCGCGGGGGTCCTGATCGACACAGATGTCGATCACCCTCACTGCGCCGCTCCGTTGCGGACTACCATCAGTTCATGACCCGAGTACTGCTCGCCGAGGACGACGCGTCCATCTCGGAACCCCTGGCTCGCGCCCTGCGCCGAGAGGGGTACGAGGTTGAGGTACGCGAGGACGGACCCACCGCGCTCGACGCGGGCATCCAGGGCGGTATCGATCTGGTCGTGCTCGACCTCGGGCTGCCCGGTATGGACGGCCTGGAGGTGGCCCGGCGGCTGCGCGCCGAGGGGATGACCGTGCCGGTCCTCATCCTGACCGCGCGCGCCGACGAGGTGGACACCGTCGTGGGCCTGGACGCGGGCGCCGACGACTACGTGACCAAGCCGTTCCGGCTCGCCGAACTCCTCGCCCGCGTACGGGCCCTGCTGCGGCGCGGCGCGGCCGAGCCCCAGCAGCCGCCCGCCACGCACGGGGTGCGGATCGACGTCGAGTCCCACCGGGCGTGGATGGGCGACGAGGAGCTGCAGCTGACGGCCAAGGAGTTCGACCTGCTCCGGGTGCTCGTCAGGGACGCCGGCCGGGTCGTCACACGCGACCAGCTGATGCGCGAGGTCTGGGACACCACGTGGTGGTCGTCCACGAAGACGCTCGACATGCACATCTCCTGGCTGCGGAAGAAGCTGGGGGACGATGCGGCGAATCCTCGGTACATCGCGACGGTACGAGGAGTGGGCTTCCGCTTCGAGAAGAGTTAGCCCGTTGCTGTCGGCCGCGCCCCCTCGCCGTCGTGTCGTCGGTGGGTGCGCGGCAGCGGGCCGTGCGTGGCTGGTCGCGCAGTTCCCCGCGCCCCTGACGGGGCGCGGGTCCAGCCCGGATCATCAGTTGCCCGGAGGGACCTGTGCGTCGCCGTCTCATCAATTCCACGCTGGCCGTCGTGCTGGTGGTGATCGCCGTGTTCGGGGTCTCGCTCGTCATCGTCGAGACCCGCACGATCAGCAACAGCGCCCAGGAACGGGTGGACTCCGAGGCCGTACGGCTGGTCAGCATCGTCGACAGCCGCATCCTCGGCGACGAGCAGGTCAACGCCCGGGTCCTCAAGGACCAGGTCACGGGCGACCGGTACGCGCGCATCGAGATCCCCGGCCGCGACACCATCCACATCGGCACGCCGCCCACCGGTGACGTCATCACCTCCACCCGCGAGGGCGAGGAGGGCGAGACCGTCACGGTGGAGGAGGCGAGCTCCGCGGTCACCCGCGAGGTCGGCCGGACGCTGATGATCATCGCCGCGGTGGCCCTGCTCGCGGTGATCGCCGCCGTCCTCCTCGCGGTGCGCCAGGCCAACCGGCTCACCTCCCCGCTGACCGACCTCGCGGAGACCGCGGAACGGCTCGGATCGGGCGACCCGCGCCCGCGTCACAAGCGGTACGGGGTGCCGGAGCTCGACCGGGTCGCCGATGTGCTGGACGGCTCGGCCGAACGCATCGCCCGCATGCTGACGGCCGAACGGCGTCTCGCGGCCGACGCCTCGCACCAGCTGCGTACGCCGCTGACCGCGCTGTCCATGCGGCTGGAGGAGATCACCCTCACCGACGACCCGAGCACGGTCAAGGAGGAGGCGACCATCGCGCTGGCGCAGGTCGAGCGGCTCACCGACGTGGTGGAGCGGCTGCTGACCAACGCCCGCGACCCGCGTACCGGCTCCGCCGTCACGTTCGACCTCGACGAGGTCATCAAGCAGCAGCTCGCCGAGTGGCGGCCGGCCTACCGCAACGCGGGCCGCGCGATCGTCAGCTCGGGCAAGCACCATCTGCAGGCCGTGGGGACGCCGGGGGCCGTGGCCCAGGTGCTTGCCGCGCTGATCGAGAACTCGCTGATGCACGGCGGGGGCACGGTCGCGCTGCGTACGCGCGTCACCGGGAACCAGGCCGTGATCGAGGTCACCGACGAGGGGGCGGGGGTGCCGGCCGATCTGGGCGCGCGGATCTTCGAGCGGGCGATCAGCGGGCGCAACTCCACGGGGATCGGGCTGGCGGTCGCGCGTGACCTCGCGGAAGCGGACGGGGGGCGGCTGGAGATGCTTCAGGCTCAGCCGCCTGTGTTCGGGTTGTTCCTGTCGCGTACGCCGCTGAAGAGGCGGGACGGGGATGAACCCACTGTCCGCTAGCGCGTAGCGCTCCGCTGGGGGCATTGTGGGTGTCTGCGGCGCCGTTGGGGCTGGTCGCGCCGTTCCCCGCGCCCCTAAAGGCAAAAGACTGCGCCGTTCCCCGCGCCTCTAAAAGCTGAAAGCCAAAGACACAAGATTGCGCCGTTCCCCGCGCCCCTAAAGGGCTCGCAGGGCTCAGCGGACCCTTTGGACCTGGCGGAACGGGTGGGGTGGGCGGTCTTCTTCGAGGTAGGGGGTCGGGTTTTCCAGGATCGATTCCGCGTCCGTCACCGGGTCGTGGGCCGGGGCGACCCGGAAGACCCACGTGCGGTAGGACCAGAAGCGGAAGAGCGTCGCGATGCCGATGCCGACGAACTTGAAGACGTTGCTCGCCAGCGGGCTGTCGAAGCCCAGGCCGTACGTCGCGGCGAACAGGAACCCGTTCTCGATGACGAGCCCGACCACGCTGAACAGGACGAACAGCGTCAGTTCCTTGGTGCGGCCGCTCTTGTCGCGCTCGCGGTACGTGAAGTAGCGGAAACCGATGTAGTTCGAGACGATGGCGACGACCGTGGCGATCACACTGGCCCGCACGACCTGCAGGTCGGTCGTGTGGCGCACCAGGTTGAAGACGATCAGATTGACGAGCAGACCGGCTCCGCCGACCGCGCCGAACTTGGCGATCTCCCTGGTCAGGCGCTCGATCCGGAGGCGAACAGCGCTGGCCTGCCTGGCATGAGCCCCGCGTTTACCAGCTGTGCCCATGGTGTCGCCCAGCCCCCGTCTCGTCGGATACGTCATTTTCGTCAACCTTCGTCGACTCCGCCATGCTAACCAGCGGTTCCCTCGGGTGCCCGGCCCGGACTCGAAGATGTGGCCGGGATGTGATGAACCCGCACAATTTCCGATGATCATGCGGGCGACAGGGGTGGCTCGAAACGGCCGATACCCTGGGGGTGTGACGTTCCCGGTAGTCGGCATGGTCGGCGGCGGTCAGCTCGCTCGTATGACGCACGAGGCTGGCATCCCGCTCGGCATCAGGTTCAAGCTCCTCAGTGACACCCCCCAGGACTCTGCGGCGCAGGTGGTCAGCGAAGTCGTCGTCGGCGACTATCGCGACCTCGGCACGCTGCGGGCCTTCGCGCGGGGCTGCGACGTGATCACTTTCGATCACGAACACGTACCCACCGAGCATCTGCGGGCACTGGAGGCGGACGGCATCCCCGTGCGCCCCGGCCCCGACGCGCTCGTGCACGCCCAGGACAAGGGCGTGATGCGCGCGAAGCTCGTCGAGATCGGGGTGCCGTGCCCACGGCACCGGATCGTGAGCGATCCGGCCGACGTGGTGGCGTTCGCGGCGGAAGGGCTCCCCGAAGGGGCCGAGGGGGACGGCTTCCCGGTCGTCCTCAAGACCGTCCGCGGTGGCTACGACGGCAAGGGCGTATGGGTCGTGCGGTCCGCGGCCGACGCCGAGGACCCCTTCCGGGCCGGCGTCCCGGTCCTCGCCGAGGAGAAGGTCGACTTCGCCCGCGAGCTGGCCGCCAACGTCGTACGGTCGCCGCACGGCCAGGCCGTGGCCTACCCGGTGGTCGAGTCCCAGCAGGTCGACGGGGTCTGCGACACGGTGATCGCGCCCGCGCCCGGCATCTCCGAGGAGCTGGCGCTGCAGGCCGAGGAACTGGCCCTGCGCATCGCGAAGGACCTCGGCGTCGTCGGCCACCTCGCCGTCGAGCTGTTCGAGACCCGTGACGGCCGCATCCTCGTCAACGAACTGGCCATGCGCCCGCACAACTCCGGCCACTGGACCCAGGACGGCGCGATCACCTCCCAGTTCGCCAACCACGTCCGCGCGGTCCTGGACCTGCCCCTGGGCGACCCGCGCCCGCGCGCGAAGTGGACGGTCATGGTGAACGTCCTGGGCGGCGACTACCCCGACATGTACTCCGCGTACCTGCACTGCATGGCACGCGACCCCCAGCTCAAGATCCACATGTATGGAAAGGACGTGAAGCCCGGCCGCAAGGTGGGCCACGTCAACACCTACGGCGACGACCTCGACGACGTGCTGGAGCGCGCCCGTCACGCAGCCGGCTACCTCAGAGGAACGATCACCGAATGAGCCCTGTCGTAGGCATTGTCATGGGGTCGGACTCCGACTGGCCCGTCATGGAGGCCGCCGCGAAGGCCCTCGACGAGTTCGAGATCGCGTACGAGGTCGACGTGGTCTCCGCCCACCGGATGCCGCGCGAGATGATCACGTACGGCGAGGAGGCGGCCGGCCGCGGCCTGAAAGCGATCATCGCGGGCGCGGGCGGCGCGGCCCATCTGCCCGGCATGCTCGCCTCGGTCAGCCCGCTGCCCGTGATCGGCGTACCGGTCCCGCTGAAGTACCTCGACGGCATGGACTCGCTGCTGTCGATCGTCCAGATGCCCGCCGGTGTCCCGGTCGCCACGGTCTCGGTGGGCGGCGCGCGCAACGCCGGTCTGCTGGCCGCCCGCATCCTGGCCACGCACGACGAGGAACTCCTCGCCAGGATGCGTGACTTCCAGCAGGAGCTGAACGACCAGGCCACCGAGAAGGGCAAGCGGCTGCGCTCCAAGGTCGACAGCGGCGCGGGCACCGGCAGCGGCTTCGGCTTCGGGAAGTGACGGACATGACCACCACGCCCTCTCTGGCGGAAGCCCGCGCGTTCCTCGCCGACTTCCCCGTGGTCGACGGCCACAACGACCTGCCCTGGGCGCTGCGCGAGCAGGTCCGCTACGACATCGGCGCCCGCGACATCGCCGCCGACCAGAGCGCCCACCTGCACACCGACCTCGCGCGGCTGCGCGCGGGCGGCGTCGGCGCGCAGTACTGGTCGGTGTACGTGCGCTCGGACCTGCCCGGCGCGGTCACGGCGACCCTCGAACAGATCGACTGCGTACGGCAGCTGATCGAGCGCTACCCCGCCGATCTGCGCGCCGCCCTGACCGCCGCCGACATGAAGGCGGCGCGTGCCGAGGGCCGGATCGCCTCGCTGATGGGCGCCGAGGGCGGCCACTCGATCGACAACTCCCTCGCCACCCTGCGCGGCCTGTTCGAGCTGGGGGTCCGCTACATGACCCTCACCCACAACGACAACATCGCGTGGGCGGACTCGGCGACCGACGAGCCGGTCGTCGGCGGTCTGTCGCCGTTCGGCCATGAGGTCGTCCGCGAGATGAACCGCCTGGGCATGCTGGTGGACCTCTCCCATGTGGCCGCCACGACCATGCGGGACGCGCTGGACACCTCCACCGCGCCGGTGATCTTCTCGCACTCGTCCTCGCGTGCGGTCTGCGACCACCCGCGCAACATCCCGGACGACGTCCTGGAGCGCCTGCCGGCCAACGGCGGTGTGGCGATGGTGACGTTCGTGCCGAAGTTCGTCCTCCAGGCCGCCGTCGACTGGACGGAGGCCGCGGACGAGAACATGCGCGAGAAGGGCTTCCACCACCTCGACTCGACCGCCGAGGCGATGAAGGTCCACCAGGCCTTCGAGGAGTCCCACCCCCGCCCGGTCGCGACCGTCCCGACGGTCGCCGACCACCTCGACCACATGCGTGAGGTCGCGGGCGTCGACCACCTCGGCATCGGCGGCGACTACGACGGCACGGCGTTCACCCCCGACGGCCTGGGCGACGTCTCCGGCTACCCGAACCTGATCGCGGAGCTCATGGACCGCGGCTGGTCGAAGCCGGACCTCGCCAAGCTGACCTGGCAGAACTCGGTACGGGTGCTGGCCGCGGCCGAGGACGTGGCGCGCGACGAGCAGTCCCGCAGGGGCCCGTCGAACGCGACCCTGGAGCAGCTGGACGGCTAATCGCCGGGTGTGGTGACGGGGTGCCCCAGGAGCATGGCCGGGGCGCCCTGCACCCGCGTCAGGAACACGGTCGCGGAGTGCGGCCCCTGCGGCTTCACCTTGCGCCGCAGCTCCTCCGGCTCGACCGCCGACCCGCGCTTCTTCACGGTCAGGACGCCCACCTCGCGCTGCCGCAGCAGCGCCTTGAGCTTCTTGACGCCGAAGGGGAGCTGGTCGGTGATCTCGTAGGCGGTCGCGTACGGGGTGGCCGTCACGGAGTCCGCGGTGACGTAGGCGATGGTCTCGTCGACCAGCCCGCCGCCGTCCAGCTCCGCGGCCACCTCGGCGACCAGGTGCGCGCGGATGACGGCGCCGTCGGGCTCGTACAGGAAACGGCCCACGGGCCGCACCGCGGGATCGGGCAGTCCGCGGCCGAGGAGGGTGCGCGGGCCGGGCAGCAGGGTCGCGCGGACCGAGCCCGCCTCCCCGGTGCCGAACCACAGCACGGCCTCCTTCACGTCCCCGGCGTCCGAGATCCACTCCGCCCCTGCCTCAGCGGGCACGGCCTCGTGCGGAATGCCCGGGGCGATCTTCAGCGCGGCGAGAGGCGCCTTGAGGGCCGCCTGGACGGCCCACGACAGCGGCGGTGAGTACGCCTCGGGGTCGAAGATCCGCCCGCGCCCGCCCCGGCGCCCCGGATCCACGAACACGGCGTCGTACCCGGCGGTGTCGACCTCGGTGACATCGGCCTCGCGCACCTCGATCAGCTCCGCCAGCCCGAGCGCCTCTGCGTTCGCGCGGGCCACGGCCGCGGTCAGCGGGTCCCGGTCGACGGCCAGGACCCGGATCCCGGCGCGGGCGAGGGCGATCGCGTCACCCCCGATGCCGCAGCACAGGTCGGCCGCGGACCGCACGCCGAGTTCCCCGAACCGCGCGGCACGGTACGCGGCGACGCTCGCCCGGGTCGACTGTTCGACCCCGTTCGGGGTGAAGAACATCTGCGCCGCGTCCGCCGCCCCGAACTTCGCGACGGCCCGCTGCCGCAGCCGCGCCTGCCCGAGCGCGGCCGACACGAGCCCGACGGGATGCGTACGCCGCAGCCGCGTCGCCACGGCCAGTTCCTGGGCCGGTTCGCTGCCGCGCACCTCGTCGAGCAGGGCACGCCCCTCGGACGTGCGCAGAGCGGCGAAGGAGGCGAGCGGGGAGTCCGGCGGATCGAGGTCGTTCACCGTCCCATTGTGGGCCAGTCGGTGGACGGCACGCGCGCGACGGCGGTGTCGCCCTGGGGAAGGGCACTTGACCTGGGAGTATCCGGCCCCATGCGACTTGTAAGACAATCCGACAGTGCCCCGTCAGGGGCGCGGGGAACTGCGCGGCCCGCCCCCACCGGCCGGCGGTCGACTGTCCGTCCGTTCCGAGCGGCGGTCCGCGCGGCCCTGGCCCGGCTGGCAGCCACGGCCAGTGCCCCGTCAGGGGCGCGAGGAACTGCGCGGTCAACCCCCACCGGCCGGCGGTCGACCGCCCACCGTTCCCGCGCGGCGGTACGCGCGACCTTGACCCTGCTGGCGGCCACCGCGATGGCAACGGGCTGCATGGCTCCGGCCCCCAAGGACATCAAGCCGGCCGCAGGCCAGCAGGCAGCCGCCAAGCTCCGCCAGGAACAACGCGCCCACGCCGCAGCGGTGAAGAGATGGGGCCTGCCCAAGGCCCCCCTGCCGGCCCCGCCCGCCCCGGCGAAGAAGCCGCACATCGACACCCGCGCCGGCTTCGAGGTGGACGACCATGAAGGGCTCCCGCCCGTCTTCACGACGATCCCCACCAAGGACAAGGTCGTCTTCCTCACCATCGACGACGGCGCCGAGAAGGACCCGGCGTTCCTGCGGATGATGAGCGAGCTGAAGATCCCGTACACCGCGTTCCTCAGTGACTACCTGGTCAAGGAGGACTACGGATACTTCAAGAAGATGCAGGCCACAGGCGTGTCGCTGAACAACCACACCCTCCGTCACCGCTTCATGCCGGGCCTGTCGTACGCCGCGCAGAAGCGTGAGATCTGCGGGATGCAGGACGTGATCGAGAAGCGGTACGGAAAGCGGCCGACGCTCTTCCGCCCGCCCTTCGGCAACTACAACGAGGACACCCTGCGGGCCGCCAAGGCGTGCGGCATCAAGGCAGCCCCCCTCTGGAACGAGGAGGTCTTCGTCGACCACTGGGAGTACCGGGAGTGGGACCACGACCTGCGCCCCGGAGACATCGTCCTCAGCCACTTCCGCGGCAAGGAGGACTGGGAGGGCACGATGCCCGACATGGTCCGCCGCTTCCTGAAGCTGATCACCGACAAGGGGTACGCGGTGGCATGCCTGGAGGACTACCTGTGAGGCGCCGGGGGGCCACCGCCGCACTCCTCGCCGGCGTGCTCTGTCTCGCGGGCTGCGCCCAGTCCGTGGACCCCATCGAACGGCTGGGCAAGAAGGCGGCGGAGAAGGTACGCACCCACGGGCCCCCGGAGGCCGCGTACCGCCGCTGGGGGCTGAGCGCCCCGCTCGCCGCGCCACCGGACCCGTCCGTCCGGCGGGCCGCCTTACGGGCCGCGGGGCCCGGCCTGCCGCCCGTGGTGGACCGCGTCCCGACCGACGACAAGGTCGTCTTCCTGACCTTCGACGACGGCGCGGAGAGGGATCCGCGGTTCGTCGACATGGTGCGGGAGCTGCGGCTGCCGGTGAGCGTGTTCCTCACCGACAGCGTCGTGGGGCCGGGGTACGCGCACTTCGGGCGGCTGCGCGCGGTCGGTGCGAGCGTGCAGAACCACACGCTCGACCATCCGTATCTGCCGGGGCTGCCGTACGAGGGGCAGCGGGCGGAGATCTGCGGGCAGCAGGAGAAGCTGAAGCGGCGGTTCGGGATCCGGCCCCGGCTGTTCCGGCCGCCGTACGGGGAGTACGACGGCGACACGCTGCGGGCTGCCGGGGACTGTGGGATCGCGGCGGTTGTTCTCTGGCGGGATCCTGGGCGGTTGCGGGCGGGGGACATTCTGCACTGTCCGGAGGGGGGTGGGGCGTTGACGGGGGCCGCGGCGGGGATGCTGCGCCGCATTCAGGAGCAGGGGTTCGCCGTAGCGCGCCTGGAGGACTACCTGTAGGGGGCTCCCATGAGTTTCTCGCCCCCGCCGCCCTTACCCTTCCCGTCACCGCATGGGGGCTGCGCCCCCTCGCCCCCCTTTGCGCAGTTCCCCGCGCCCCTAGGTGCCTGGGGGCGCGGGGAACGGGAAAAGCTGGGCGCAGCCCGCTTTTCAGGGGCGCGGGGAACTGCGCGGCTCGCCCCCGCCGGGCCGCAGGTGAAATCGCTCCTGGCCCGTGCGGCGCCTGAGGACAGGGGGGCGTCCACCCTGATTCGGACCCGTCGAGATACGCCCAACCGCCGGAGGCAACTGGCACTCCGCTTGACCGAGTGCTAATCGCAGTCATAGTCTCGGCTCTGGCACTCACCGCAGGAGAGTGCCAATAGCGACGGGCAGGTCCGGCACCCGCGACGACGGATCCACCTGGTCGCCACCTCAGACAGTTAACCCCGTGAGATCTCCGAAGGGGGAGGTCGGATCGTGACGACCACCAGCTCCAAGGTTGCCATCAAGCCGCTTGAGGACCGCATTGTGGTCCAGCCGCTCGACGCCGAGCAGACCACCGCCTCTGGCCTGGTCATTCCGGACACGGCGAAGGAGAAGCCCCAGGAGGGCGTCGTCCTGGCCGTCGGCCCGGGCCGCTTCGAGAACGGCGAGCGTCTTCCGCTCGACGTGAAGACCGGCGACATCGTGCTCTACAGCAAGTACGGCGGCACCGAAGTGAAGTACAACGGCGAGGAGTACCTCGTCCTCTCGGCTCGCGACGTGCTCGCGATCATCGAGAAGTAATTCACCCAGGTTTGCTTTGAACTGCGCCCCTGGCCCCAGCGAGTACTGAACGCGAGTACTAAAAAGCGCCGGGTGCCGGGGGCGCCGTTCGTTTTTTGAGAGGACTGAATCAGCTCCATGGCGAAGATCCTGAAGTTCGACGAGGACGCCCGTCGCGCCCTTGAGCGCGGCGTCAACAAGCTTGCCGACACCGTGAAGGTGACGATCGGCCCCAAGGGCCGCAACGTCGTCATCGACAAGAAGTTCGGCGCCCCCACCATCACCAACGACGGCGTCACCATCGCCCGCGAGGTCGAGCTCGACGACCCGTACGAGAACCTCGGCGCCCAGCTGGTGAAGGAGGTGGCGACCAAGACCAACGACATCGCGGGTGACGGTACGACCACCGCCACCGTGCTGGCCCAGGCGCTCGTGCGCGAAGGCCTGAAGAACGTTGCCGCCGGCGCGTCCCCCGCCCTCCTCAAGAAGGGCATCGACGCGGCCGTCGCCGCGGTCTCCGAGGAGCTCCTCGCGACCGCGCGCCCGATCGACGAGAAGTCCGACATCGCGGCCGTCGCCGGTCTGTCCGCCCAGGACAGCCAGGTCGGCGAGCTCATCGCCGAGGCGATGGACAAGGTCGGCAAGGACGGTGTCATCACCGTCGAGGAGTCCAACACCTTCGGTCTGGAGCTGGACTTCACCGAGGGCATGGCCTTCGACAAGGGCTACCTGTCCCCGTACATGGTGTCCGACCAGGAGCGTATGGAGGCCGTCCTCGACGACCCGTACATCCTGATCCACCAGGGCAAGGTCTCCTCCATCCAGGACCTGCTGCCCCTCCTTGAGAAGGTCATCCAGACCAACGCGTCGAAGCCGCTGCTGATCATCGCCGAGGACGTCGAGGGCGAAGCCCTGTCGACCCTGGTCGTGAACAAGATCCGCGGCACCTTCAACGCGGTGGCCGTCAAGGCCCCCGGCTTCGGCGACCGCCGCAAGGCCATGCTCGGTGACATCGCCACGCTCACCGGCGCCACGGTCATCGCCGAGGAGGTCGGCCTCAAGCTCGACCAGGTCGGCCTGGACGTGCTGGGCACCGCCCGCCGCGTGACGGTCACCAAGGACGACACGACCATCGTCGACGGCGGCGGCAACGCCGCCGACGTGGCCGGCCGTGTCAACCAGATCAAGGCCGAGATCGACTCCACGGACTCCGACTGGGACCGCGAGAAGCTCCAGGAGCGCCTCGCGAAGCTGGCCGGCGGCGTGTGCGTCATCAAGGTCGGCGCCGCCACGGAGGTGGAGCTGAAGGAGAAGAAGCACCGTCTGGAGGACGCCATCTCCGCGACCCGCGCCGCGGTCGAGGAGGGCATCGTCTCCGGTGGTGGCTCCGCGCTCGTCCACGCCGTGAAGGTCCTCGAAGGCAACCTCGGCAAGACCGGCGACGAGGCGACCGGTGTCGCCGTCGTCCGCAAGGCCGCCGTCGAGCCGCTGCGCTGGATCGCCGAGAACGCCGGCCTGGAGGGTTACGTCATCACCTCCAAGGTCGCCGACCTCGACAAGGGCCAGGGCTTCAACGCCGCGACCGGCGAGTACGGCGACCTGGTCAAGGCCGGCGTCATCGACCCGGTCAAGGTCACCCGCTCCGCCCTGGAGAACGCCGCGTCCATCGCCTCCCTGCTCCTCACGACCGAGACCCTGGTCGTCGAGAAGCCGGCGGAGGAAGAGGCCGAGGCCGGTCACGGTGGCCACGGGCACTCGCACTAGTCGCTTCGCTGGACGTGCGGTGAATTGACCGCAGGTCCGGTGGGGGCTGGTCGCGCCCACGCGGCGGAGCCGCACATGGATACGGCCCCGCGCCCCTTCGGGGGCGCCGCACGAAGGCCCGGTACCCGTT
>NZ_JBHWZP010000254.1:0-13967 GCF_042728395.1 Streptomyces sp. NPDC060205 | reverse complement strand
GCCCGGCTCCGGAGACGGAGCGGGCCCTTCGGGGTTGGTGCCTGTACGGGACCGCCCGGTCGGCGCGTCAGCGGACCGGCGCGCCCTGCGGCTGCGGCGGTGCGATACCGAGCGCCGACGTGTACTTGGCGAGCGCCAGCTTGCCGATCGCCGGGTACGGGCCCAGCGCCTCGGCGGCGGAACAGTCCGCCTCCTTCGCGGCCTCGTCGAGCAGCCCCGGGTCGAGCTCGGGGCCGATCAGGTACGGGGCGAGCGCCAGCTGCTGGGAACCGGAGTTGCGCAGCTGCTCGGCGGTGGCCGCGATCGAGCCCTCCTCGTCCAGCGCCGCCGCCATCACGGGCACGGCGAGGCGCGCGGCGAGCAGCATGCCGGTGATCCCGGCCGCCTGCACGGCCTCGTCGCCGCCCACGGACGCCAGGATGATGCCGTCCGCGGCGGTCGCCACGGTGAACAGCCTGGCCCGGTCGGCGCGCGCCAGACCCGCCTCGGAAAGGCGCACGTGCAGTGCCTCGGCGAGCAGCGGGTGCGGGCCGAGCACATCCGTCAGGTCGGCCGCGACGCGGCTGTCCATGACGGCCTGGCGGACGCGGCGCAGCAGCGCGTTGTCCGGGCCGGCGAGCAGCGGCACGACCACGGCGACGGGCCCGTCGGGCTCCACCGCGTCCACACCGGCCGCCCGGGCCTGCTCGAAGCGCTGCGCGCGCTCCTCGGAGGCGTGCGCGAGCACCGACTGGAGGGTGGGGAACTCGGCGTCGTCCCCGTCGAGGTACCCGATCCTGGCGTCGAGGCCGGGGAGCTCGGAGCGTGCGATGCTCACGATCTCCTCGGCGAGGCTGCGGGTGGCGGCGCTGGGCGTGCCCGGCACCGCGAGGACGAGCGAGGGCGCGCCCTCGGGAGCCGCCAGCGGTTCCGGCCGGCGGTGCCGACCGGGCTGGCGGGGTCGCGGCATTCGTACTGGCAGGCCGGACGCGGGCCCAGTGGGGGAGCTCATGGCGCCGAATGTTACTGGTTTCCTGGGCTCCCCTGTTCGGGGAGGGTGCAGGTGAGCGGTATCCGTCCGGTTTTGTCTGATGAGTTACGCGCGGAGCGATCTCCCTGGTTATCTGTGGATCACGGAGAGCGATCTTGCGAACGGATGTCCGAGGCTCCCGCGGCATCCGGAATGTCCCGTACGACGAACAGCATGCTGTCGTCGCGCGGCAGCGTGAGTCGGTCGTCGGCCAGCTCGACGGCGATGCCGACGGCCCCGTCGAGCGGGTCACCCGCGGCAGGCACCTCCCGCACGTGCGGCAGCCGCTCCGCCAGCGCGGCCCGCAACGGTACGAGGAGGGGGTCGCCCATCCTGAACAGCCCGCCGGTGAGCGCGAGACGCACCTCGCCCGCCCCCTCGGCGCCCGTGGGCGGCACGTCCGCCTCCGTGGGGCACACCGCGGCGGCCGAGTCGGCGATGTGCCGGGCCGCGGCGGCCAGGACACCGAGCGCGGCCGGGTCGCCGCCGTCGGCACAGGCGGCCACCTCGGGCGCGAAGGCCGCCAGCACGGCCGGGCGGTCCGGGCGCGGATACAGCCGGCCCGGCACCGCCGGTGCGGAGCCGAACACCGCCTCGACGCGGGCCAGGAGCGGCGCCGAGCCACCGGGCCGCCCGTCGTAGGCGCGCAGCGCCGCGTCGAGGCCGGCCTGGCCGATCCAGGCGCCGCTGCCGCTGTCCCCGAGCAGATGGCCCCAGCCGTCCGCCCTGCGCCACGCACGCAGGTCCGTGCCGATCGCGATCATCCCCGTACCGGCGGCGACGACCGCGCCCACCCGCTGCCCCAGCGCGCCCGTGTAGGCCGCGACGGCGTCCGCGACCAGGGCCAGCCGCCGTACGCCGAGTTCGCGGGCCAGCGCGGACGGCAGCTCGGCGCGCAGCGCGTCACCCAAAGTGGTGAGGCCGGCCGCGCCGACGGTGACGGCCCGGAGCGTGCCGACCCCGGCGTCCGCCGTCAACTGCCGTGCCATCGGCAGCAGCTGACCGAGCAGATGCCCGGCGTCGATGCCGCGCGGTCCGGTGCGCACCGGCTCCCCGGACGTCAAAGGAGCCGTGATCCGGCCCCCGTCGACGGCCAGGACGACCCGCAGCCCCGATCCGCCGGAGTCCACCCCCAGGACACCGGACCCGCCGCCCGGCCCGCTGCCGGCACCGGTCACGGCAGCCGCCAGTCCACCGGTTCGCCGCCCTGGCCCTTCAGCAGGTCGTTGGCCCGGCTGAAGGGCCGCGAGCCGAAGAAGCCGCGGTCCGCCGACATCGGCGACGGGTGCGCGGACTCCACCGAGGGCAGGTCGCCGAGCAGGGGCCGGGCGTTGCGGGCGTCGCGCCCCCACAGGATCGACACCAGCGGTCTTCCCCTGGCGGCCAGGGCCCGGATGGCCTGTTCGGTGACCTCCTCCCAGCCCTTGCCGCGGTGGGCGGCCGGTTTGCGCGGGGCCGTGGTGAGCGCCCTGTTGAGCAACAGCACGCCCTGCCGCGTCCAGGGGGTCAGATCGCCGTTCGACGGCGGGGGCAGGCCCAGGTCGGTGCTCAGCTCCCGGTAGATGTTGATGAGGCTGCCGGGCAGCGGTCGCACCTCGGGCGCGACCGAGAACGACAGCCCCACGGCGTGCCCCGGGGTCGGATAGGGGTCCTGGCCGACGATCAGGACCCGGACGTCGTCGAAGGGCTGTTGGAAGGCGCGGAGGACGTTCGGGCCCGCGGGTAGGTAGGTGCGGCCCGCGGCGATCTCTGCGCGCAGGAAGTCCCCCATCTCCGTGATCCGTCCGGCCACCGGTTCGAGGGCTTTGGCCCAGCCGGGTTCGACAATCTCATGCAACGGTCGTGGTGCCACGGCGTCACCCTACTGCCGTGCACGGGCCGTCGATCAACCCGAGGCCGCCGCATGCCGTGCGGTGACATGTGCGGTGCAGGCGGCGGCTGTTGACGCCCTGGCGGACGCCACACCCCGGGCTCCCGTCATCGCCCGCCCACCCACCGGAAATCGCCCGCGCATCGGAAATCGCCAGTGCACCGCAAATCGGCTGTGCACCGGACACCTGGCGTGCACCGGACACCTGCCGTGCGTCGAGGACCGGTCGTGCGTCAAGGACCGGTCGTGCGGCCGGGGACGACCGCACGGTGGAAACCTGCCGCACGGCGGAAACCTGCCGCACGGCGGGGGCCGGCCGTGTGCGGGGGCTCAACCGATCACCGCCGCCCGTACGCAGAGCACGTCCGGCAGGTGCGACGCCAGCTGCTGCCAGGTGTCGCCGTCGTCGGCCGACGCGAACACCTCGCCGTTGCGGTTGCCGAAGTACACCCCCGCCGGGTCCGCGCCGTCCGTGCACAGGGCATCCCGCAGCACCGTGCCGTAGTGGTCCTCCTGCGGCAGCCCCGCCGTCAGCGGCTCCCAGCTCTTGCCGGCGTCCGCCGTGCGGAAGACACGACATC
This sequence comes from Streptomyces sp. NPDC060205, assembly GCF_042728395.1. Classification (NCBI taxonomy): domain Bacteria; kingdom Bacillati; phylum Actinomycetota; class Actinomycetes; order Kitasatosporales; family Streptomycetaceae; genus Streptomyces; species Streptomyces sp. NPDC060205. Next base: position 10,507 of record NZ_JBHWZP010000254.1, on the reverse strand, counting down.
GGCGGTCCGCCGGGACCCGGTCGGAGTCGGCGTTGATCGGGAACACGTAGGCGGTGTCCCCGCGGTGGGGGTGCGCTGCCGCGGCGAAGCCGAACGTGGACGGCAGTCCCTCGCCGATGTCCGTCCAGTGCGCCCCGGCGTCGTCGCTGCGGTACACCCCCCAGTGGTTCTGCAGATAGAGCCGGTCGGCCGTGGCCGCGTCCTGCGCGACCTTGTGGACGCACTGGCCGAACTCCGGGTTCGGATCGGGCAGGAACACCGCCGAGACCCCGGAGTTGGACGGCGCCCAGCTCTCCCCGCCGTCCTCCGTACGGAAGACGCCGGCCGTGGACACGGCGACCGTCAGCGCCCGCGGATCGCGGGCGTCGGTCAGGATCGTGTGCAGACCCTCACCGCCGCCGCCGGGCACCCACCGCGAGCGGGTGGGGTGCTCCCAGAGCGGGCGGACCAGCTCGAAGGACTCGCCGCGGTCCGTCGAGCGGTACAGCGCGGCCGGCTCCGTGCCCGCGTACACCACGTCCGGCTCGGCCGCCGCCGGGTGCAGCTGCCAGACCCGCTCCAGCGAAGCGTCCGTGTCCTGGGGGAACTTGACGGCAGCCTTGGCCGGTTCGGTCCAGGTGCGTCCCAGGTCGTCGGAGTGGAACACCGACGGGCCCCAGTGCGCGCTGTCGCCTCCCACGAGCAGTCTCGGCACGTCACGACGGGTGTCGATCGCGACCGAGTAGACCGCCTGGGCGTTGAAGTACGGACTGTCGTCGAACTCCCACGCGCCGCCGCGCCGCCGCCCGACGAACAGTCCTTTGCGCGTGCCAACCGTGAGCAGTACCTCGGTCATGCCGATCCACCTCCGGACGTCGTTGTCTCAGATGTCGGCCAGTCTGCACCCCACCACTGACAGTCACCCCCGGACGGCATATCGGTGCAGGTCAGGGCGTTTCCCCGGACGAACCACCGCCGTGTCCGCGACGCACCGGAGAGGTGCCGGAGAGGTGCCGGAGAGATGCCGGGGGTGCGCCGGGGACGTGCCGGGGATGTGGGGCACGTCTCGTGAGCAAGCGGGCCGCCGCACCCGTATGGGAGGGGGTCCTGTGTGCGCGTGTGGAGAGGGGCCCCGATGGCGGCTTTGCGTGGTCCGAGGGCGTTGCTGTGGCGATGGTGGCCCAATCCGCTGCGGCGGCGCAGCGACAGGATCGAGGCCTGGACCATGCTCGCCGTCGGGCTGCTGGCCCTGCTCGCCGGAACGCTCGGGGGGCTGTGGGCGACGCGGTCGGTCGAGCTGAATCTCGCGCGGGAGCGTGACGAGTGGCGTCCCGTGACCGCGGTGCTCACCGAGCGCGCGCCGGGTACGGCCGCCGGTTCCGAACAGGTGTGGGCCGAGGTCCGCTGGCCTGCCGCGCACGGCCCCGCCCACCGGGGGCAGACCCGGGTCGCGCCGGGCAGCGCCGCGGGGACCCCGGTCACCGTGTGGACCGACCTCCAGGGCCGTATGGTCACCCGGCCCGCCACGGAGGCCCAGGCGAGCCTGCGGGCGGGGCTGATCGGGATCCTGGTGGGTTCGACCGCGGCGCTCGTGCCCCTCGCGGGCGGGCGGGTGGTTTCGGAGCGCCTGCAGCGACGGCGGCTCGACCAGTGGGACACGGAATGGGAGCGGGTCGGCCCCCAATGGAGGTGGAAGACCGGCTGAGGCGGTTTTGGCTGTCACAGATCCGGACCCTGACCGGTCAGCATGGTGTACGTCCGATTCCGACGTACGAAACCGGAAAGGTCGCAGCATGAAGATCGTAGTGATCGGCGGTACCGGGCTCATCGGGTCGAAGCTGGTGGACACGCTCCGGGCGGACGGCCACGACGTCCTCCCGGCCTCCCCGAACACCGGCGTCAACAGCGTCACCGGCGAAGGACTCGACGAGGCGCTGAAGGGTGCGGAGGTCGTCGTCGACGTGTCCAACTCGCCCTCGTTCGAGGACAGCGCGGTGCTGGAGTTCTTCCGCACGTCCACGGGCAACCTCGTGGCGGCCGAGGCCGCGGCGGGCGTGGGACACCACGTCGCCCTGTCGGTCGTGGGCAGCGACGCGCTGCCCGACTCGGGCTACCTGCGCGCCAAGGTCGCCCAGGAGGAGCTGATCAAGGGGTCCGGGATCGCGTACTCGATCGTGCGTGCCACGCAGTTCTTCGAGTTCGTGAAGGGCATCGCGGCCGGGTCCACCGAGGGCGACACGGTCCGGCTGCCCTCCTCGCTCCTGCAGCCCCTCGCGTCCGACGACGTGGTCGCGGCGGTCGCCCGGGTCGCCGTGGCGGCTCCGCTGAACGGCACCACCGAGGTGGCGGGCCCCGAGGAGCTGCACCTCGACGCATTCGTCCGTACGGGCCTGGCGGCCGAGAAGGACCCGCGCGAGGTTGTCACCGACGAGTCGGTGGGCTACTTCGGCGCGAACCCGCAGGGACGCGAGCTGCTGCCCGGCCCCGGGGCCCATCTCGCCGCGACCCGCTTCGCGGACTGGCTCGACAGCCGCCGCTAGCCCCTCGGTGACCGGCGGTCGGCTGCCGAGGGGCGGTGACCGGCTTCGTCAGACCGAACGGTGGTACTGGTCCGGTACGTGCACGGAGTCCCCGAGTTCGCGGGCCGCGTGCCGGGCCCAGGAGGGGTTGCGCAGCAGTTCCCGGCCGAGCAGCACGGCGTCCGCCTCGCCGTTGGCGAGGATCTTCTCGGCCTGCTCGACCTCGGTGATCAGGCCGACGGCGGCGACGGCCATGGAGGTCTCGTTCTTGATGCGGGCGGCGAAGGGGACCTGGTAGCCCGGGCCGAGCGGGATGCGTACACCGGCCGCGTTGCCGCCCGTGGACACGTCGACCAGGTCGACACCATGGGCGGTCAGCTCGGCGGAGAGACGGACCGTGTCGTCGGCCGTCCAGCCGTTCTCCTCCAGCCAGTCGGTCGCCGAGATCCGGAAGAACAGGGGCTTGTCGTCGGGCCACACCTCGCGCACGGCGTCGACGACCTCCAGGGCGAAGCGCACCCGGTTCTCGAACGAGCCGCCGTACGCGTCCGTGCGCCGGTTGGAGTGCGGGGAGAGGAACTCGCCGATCAGGTAGCCGTGCGCGCCGTGCACCTCGGCGATCTCGAAGCCCGCCTCCAGCGCCCGCCGTGCGGCGTCGGCGAACTGGCCGACGACCTCGCGGATCCCGTCCACCGTCAGCTCGGTGGGCACGGGGTGGTTCTCGTCGAAGGCGAGCGGGCTCGGCGCGAGTGCCTGCCAGCCGTGCGCCTCGGGTCCGACCGGCGCGCCGCCCGTCCAGGGGCGGTCCGTCGAGGCCTTGCGGCCGGCGTGCGCGAGCTGGATCGCCGGGACCGTGCCCTGGGACACCAGGAAGCGCGTGATCCGGCGGAACGCCTCGACCTGGGTGTCGTTCCAGATGCCCAGGTCGTACGGCGAGATCCGGCCCTCGGCGCTGACCGCGGTGGCCTCGACGATGATCAGGCCCGCTCCGCCGGCGGCGCGCGCCCCGTAGTGCTGGAGGTGCCAGTCGTTCGGCGCGCCCACCTCGGGGCCCTCCGGCGCGGCCGAGTACTGGCACATCGGCGGCATCCAGACCCGGTTCGGGACGGTCAGCTCGCGCAGGGTGTAGGGCTCGAAGAGCGCGCTCACGGCGGGACTCCAATCATGGCGGGGCGGGGTTGCCGACTCGTACGATAGGCATCGTAGTACGGTGGATGTCAAACTACGAGAGTTCTCGTACAATGGGGGACTCCGGGGAGACCTCCGGACCCGACGCACTGGAGCCGCCGTGACGACCGCCGCCCCCACCGGCAGCAGCCGCGACCTGCCGCACCCGCAGCGCGCGGAGATCCGGCTGGAGGCCGTGCTGCACGCGCTCTCCGACCCGCTGCGGCTGCAGGTCGTGCGGGAGCTCGCCGCCGACGGCGACGAGCTCTCCTGTTCGCACTTCGATCTGCCCGTCACCAAGTCCACGACCACGCACCACTTCCGGGTGCTGCGCGAGGCCGGGGTGATCCGGCAGATCTACCGGGGCACCGCCAAGATGAACGGGCTGCGCCGCGACGACCTAGACGGCCTCTTCCCGGGACTTCTCGACAGCGTCCTCGCCGCGGCCGCCCGCCAGGCCGTCCGCCTCGGGGGCCGCTGAACCGCCCTGCGCGGGGATCCCGGGCGCCTGCGAACCGTCCGCCTCTGCGCCGCCCACCTCTGAACCACCCGTCTCTGCGCCGCCCACCTCTGAACCACCCTTCGAGGCGCGGTGGTTGAAGAGCAGGTTCAGGGCGATCGCGGTGAGGCAGCCCGCGCTGATGCCGCTGTTCATCACCGTCTGGAACCAGTCGGGGAACTTCTCGTACACCGCCGGAACACCGACCGGCAGCATGCCCACGGCCACCGAGACGGCCACGACCGTCAGATTGTCGTTGCCCTTGAAGTCCACCTGCGCCAGGGTCCGCAGCCCGCTCGCGGCGACCGTCCCGAACATGACCAGACCGGCGCCGCCGAGCACCGGAGCCGGTATCGCGGCGACCACCGCGCCCAGCTTGGGCAGCAGGCCGAGCACGACCAGGATGCCGCCCGCGGCGGCCACGACCCAGCGGCTGCGGACCCGGGTCATGCCGACCAGGCCGACGTTCTGCGCGTACGCCGTGTACGGGAAGGTGTTGAACACACCGCCCAGGACGGTGGACAGGCCGTCCGCGCGCAGCCCGTCGGCGAGGGTGCGCGGCTCGATCCGACGGTCCGTCATCTCGCCCACCGCGATGAAGTCACCGGTCGTCTCGGTCATCGTCACCAGCGCCACGACCAGCATCGACGCGATCGCCGACGCCTCGAAGGCGGGGGCGCCGAAGTGGAACGGCGTGCTGATGCCGAGCCAGTGCGCGTCCCCGACCCCGCCGAAGTCCGTGAAGCCGAACGGGACCGCGACCGCGAGACCCACGGCGATGCCGATCAGCACCGCGATCCGGCTCAGGAACGCCGGCGCGAACCGCTGCACACCGAGCACCACCGCGAGGACGAAGGCGGCCAGCGCCAGGTTCTTCGGCTCGCCGAAGTCCGCGGAACCCGCGCCGCCCGCCGCCCAGTTGCCGGCCACCGGCAGCAGCGAGAGCCCGATGATGAGGATCACCGTGCCCGTGACCAGCGGCGGGAAGAACCGCAGCAGCTTCCCGAAGACCGGGGCGAGCAGCATGATCGCGAGACCGGCGACGATCACCGAGCCGTAGATCGCGGGCAGTCCGCCGCCGCCCGTCCCGATCAGCACCATCGGCGACACGGCCGCGAAGGTGCAGCCCTGCATGATCGGCAGCCGTACCCCGAACCGCCAGAAGCCGACGCACTGGATGAGCGTCGCGATACCGCACACCAGCAGGTCCGCGGTGATCAGGTACGCCATGTCCGCGGGCGACAGCTTCATCGCGCTGCCGACGATCAGGGGGACGGCGACGGCGCCGGCGTACATCGCGAGGACGTGCTGGAGGGCGAACGCGGCGAGTTTGTGGACGGGTGGGATCTCGTCCACGGGGTGCACTTGCCGTGCGGGCTCGGGGGTGGGGGTTGCCATGGGCATGACTCCTGGAGTGGCGGGGAGGGGGCTGTCCGTGACCGTACGGGGGTTAAACAGAATGTTGATTTCAGGGGTGTTGCCGGTTGGTGTCCTGCCCGGAGGGGCCGGTTGCAACCTGCGGGTTGTACGTGGCTGGTCGCGCAGTTCCCCGCGCCCCTAAAGGGGCCGCGCCGCATCCATCAGCGCCTGCCAGTCGGGGAGTTTGACCACGCTCCTGCCCAGGGATGCGCCCAGGGCCGCTTCCGCGCGTTCTATCGACTGCCAGCCCGACCAGTCGACCGGGTGCAGGCCCTCGGACCGCAGGGCGGCCAGCGGGTCGGGCGGGACCTCGCGGCGCACGAGGGCGGGGGCGTCCTCCAGGAGCGAGGTCACCGTCTCCTTCGCGCAGGGACGGTTGGTGCCGATGACGCCCGTCGGGCCGCGCTTGATCCAGCCGGCCACGTACTCACCGGGCGAGACCGAGCCCGCCCGCAGGACCCGGCCCGCGAGATGCGGGACGGTACCGCGGTCCGCGTCGAACGGCAGGCCCTCCAGCGCAACCCCGCGGTAGCCGACCGAGCGCAGGACCAACTGGGCCTCGATGTCCTCGTACCGCCCCGTGCCCGTCACGCCGCCCGGGCCGTCAGGGACGGTCCGTTCGAAGCGGACCGCGCCCACGCGCCCGCTGCCGTCCGGGAGCAGTTCCACCGGCCGCAGGAAGAAGCGGAGCCGGATCCGCCGGGAGCCGGCGGCCCGCGGGCGCGCGGCCCACCCGCGCAGCACCTCGACGTTGCGCCGCTGCGCGGCGGGCAGGGCGGACGGGTCCCGGTACGCCGGATCCGGCGCCAACTCCGCCGGATCCACGACGACCTCGGTGTCCGGCAGGCCGCCCAGCTCCCGCAGTTCCTTGGTGGTGAAGCGGGCCTGCGAGGGGCCGCGCCGCCCCACCATCTGGATCTCCCGCACCCGACTCGCGGACAGCGCGTCGAGCGCCGCCTGGGGCATGTCGGTCGGGCTCAGTTCCGCGGCGCCGCGGGCCAGGATCCGGGTCACGTCCACCGCCACGTTCCCCACGCCGACGACGACCGCCGCCCGCGCGCCCGCCACGAAACCGCCGGCTCCGAACCCGTCGGACACGACGTCCGGGTGCGCGCTGTACCAGGACACGAAGTCGGTCGCCGACCAGCTGCCCGGCAGCTCCTCGCCCGGCACGCCCAGACGCCGGTCGGTGGCGGCGCCCACGCAGTACACGACCGCGTGGTACAGCTCCCGGAGCCGGGCGGCAGGCAGCCCGTCCGGGCCGATCCGGACTCCGCCGAGGAACCGCACCCGCTCGTGCTCCAGGACCGCACGCAGGGTGCCCTGCAACGACTTGATCTTCTCGTGGTCGGGCGCCACGCCGTAGCGCACCAGGCCGTACGGGCACGGCAGCCGGTCCAGCACGTCCACCCGGATCCCGGGCACCCGCTCCTGCTGGACGAGACCCTGCGCGGCGTACACCCCACTCGGCCCCGAACCGACGACGGCGACCTGCAGCACGGCACAACCCCTTCCCCGAGGAGAACGAGAAGCTCGCTGGCGCATCCAGCATCGCATCGCACCGCGCGCCGGGGGAGGGGCGAGGAAGGGCCGGGACGCAACCGGGGCGCGGCCGGGGCGGCCGGGACGGGGCGCTGCGCCGACCGTGTGCCGCGCGGACCACGCGCGCGTGCCTGGCCGCAATGAATGTGATCATGCGGTTACGTTGCGTATGTGCTGGAAACATCCTTTCTTAATCTTTCTGATCGTGATGAGCCGGACGGGGCGGTGTCCGTACGGCGCGCCTGGGAAGTGCGGGAGAACGACACCGCCACGACGTGGTGCGATGTCCGGCTCAGTTTCGCCGACGGAGCCGGTGTCGACCTGCTCGCGGCGGTGTGCGAGGGGGACGTCGCCGTCGAGGACGTACGGGCCCGGCCCGCGCTCTCCCTCGACGACCTGGCCGTGCTCGCCGACTGGATCGAGGGCCCGCTCCTTGAGGCGTGCGGGGGCGCGCCCGTCGTGGCGGGCGCCGCCGGTGGTGACGGGAGCCCCGACAAGCGGCACGCGCGCCCCGCGCTGCCGCGCGGTGCCGAGAGCCGCCGCCTGGTCGCCGGGGAGTATCTGGCGGCCCAGCGGGCGGGGCGGGATCCGGTGCTCGCGGTGATGTCCGTGACGGGGTACAGCCGGCGGCGGTCGCTCCGGTTGATCGCGGGGGCGCGGGATGCGGGGCTTTTGGCGCCGCGGCATGTTCGGCGGTGACGCCGGCTGATTCCGGCGGCGTCCGGAGAGGGGCGGTCGCCTGTTGCCCGGGTGCGGGTGCGGGTGCGGGTGCGTCGTGGCTGGGCGCGCAGTTCCCCGCGCCCCTTGAGGGCGCCCCTGCGGGGCGTTCCCCGCAGGGGCGTTTCCCGCGGGGGCGTTTCCCGTAGGAGGACGTGAAGCAGATGCGTTACATCTCGCGCATCCTGCTGATCTCGCTCGTCTGCTGGGCGATCACGTCGTCGGCCATTTCGCCTATCTGGATGTTGTTGCCCTGGGAGAGGACGTCCGTGGCCATGGTGATCGCCCCGCTGTGGTGGGTGATCATCAGCTTCAGGAAGAGCTCGTCGAACGCCTTGCCCTTCGCCGCGCGCAGCGTCTTGAGCTGCGCGTCGGTCGCCATGCCCGGCATCACGTCGTGGTGATGCTCCCCGGAACCCTTGTCGCTCTTCTTGTCGCCGCCGTGGTTCTTGAGCCAGGCCCGCATCGTGTCGACCTCCGGCCCCTGTGAGGCGGCGATCCGCTCGGCGAGGCGCTTCACCGGTGTCGACGAGGCCTGCTTCGGGGCGAGTTCGGTCATCTCGATGGCCTGGTTGTGATGCTCGATCATCATCCGGGCGTAGTCGAAGTCCGCGGAGTTGGGGGTGTCGTCGTCGGAGCGCTGCTTCGCGGCGTCCTCGGCGGAGAGCGTCTCGGCGGCCTCGCCCGGTTTGCCCGGCGCTATCACCGAAGGGCCCGTGCCCGGCGCGGACTTGGCGTCGTCGTCGGAGCCCGTGCAGCCGCCCAGAGCGAGGACGGCAACCGTCACGGACGCCGTGATCAGACGGCGATACGTACGGCGGGACGTACGGCGAGCGAGCACAGTGACCTCCTGTGGCACATGAATCGACCTACACCTGACGAGTGCGGACACCTTGTGAGTGTCGATGACCGTCCTAGCACGCTTCCGCACGCCAATGATCAAAAACATTCATTACGAATACGTTGCCACCTGTTGATCTGTGCATGCTGAAGACGATACTTCGGAGGTACCTGAACCGTTCGACTGCGAACGGCTACTAGGGAGGACGCAGTGACCCTGTTGAACAATCACCGAACGCGGCGCAGACGTCTGGGAGTTGCCGCCACCGCGGCCGGCCTGCTGGCCGCCCTGCTCACGGCAGGACCCGCGGTCGCGACCCCCGACCCCGGGGACGCTCCGGTGACTTCGGAGAAGGTCTCCAAGAGCGAGGCGGCCGAGGCCCGAGCGGCGATCGCGAGCGGCGAGATACCCGGGCAGGACGAGATCGTCCACTCGGACAACATCCAGCACCTCACGAACATCCCCAAGGACGCCCTGCCCGGCACCAACTCGGACCTCGCCTTCCAGGGCAAGTACGCGTTCGCCGGCAACTACGACGGCTTCCGCATCTTCGACATCAGCAACCCGAAGGCCCCGAAGACGGTCTCCCAGGTGCTCTGCCCGGGCTCGCAGAACGACATCACCGTCTCCGGCGACCTGCTCTTCCTGTCCACGGACTCCTCGCGCAGCGACAACTCCTGCAGCAGCACCACGCAGCCCGCGACCGAGAAGTCCTCCTGGGAGGGCATGAAGGTCTTCGACATCAGCGACAAGAAGAACCCGAAGTACGTCGCCGCCGTCGAGACCGCCTGCGGCTCCCACACCCACACGCTGGTGCCGGAGCGCAAGAACGTCTACATCTACGTGTCCTCGTACTCGCCGAGCGCCACGTTCCCCGACTGCCAGCCGCCGCACGACGGCATCTCGATCATCAAGGTGCCGCGCAAGGCGCCCGAGAAGGCCGCGGTCGTCAACTTCCCCGTGCTGTTCCCCGGTGAGGGCCCGGACGGCGGCGGCAACCCCGGTGGTCCCACCAACCCGGGTGTCTCCAAGACCACCGGCTGCCACGACATCACCGTGCTGCCCTCCAAGGACCTCGCCGCGGGCGCCTGCATGGGTGACGGCATCCTGTTCTCCATCAAGGACCCGGAGAACCCGAAGATCATCGACCAGGTCCAGGACAACGTGAACTTCGCGTTCTGGCACTCGGCGAGCTTCAACCAGAAGGCCAACAAGGTCGTCTTCACCGACGAGCTGGGCGGCGGCGGTGCGGCCACCTGCAACGAGACCGTGGGCCCGAACCGCGGCGCGGACGGCATCTACGACATCGTCGGCAAGGGTGACAAGCGCAAGCTCGTCTTCAAGAGCTACTTCAAGATCCCGCGCCACCAGGCCGACACCGAGAACTGCGTCGCCCACAACGGCTCGCTGATCCCGGTCAAGGGCAAGGACATCATGGTCCAGGCCTGGTACCAGGGCGGCATCTCCGTCTGGGACTTCACGAACTCCTCGAAGCCCAAGGAGATCGCCTTCTTCGAGCGCGGTCCGCTGAGCACCACGACCATGGTCACCGGCGGCTCCTGGTCCGCGTACTACTACAACGGCTACATCTACTCGAACGACATCGCCAAGGGCTTCGACGTTCTGAAGATCAACGACCGTCGTACGGACCCGGCGAAGAAGAACCGGCTGGACGAGCTGAACGTCCAGACGCAGCCGGACTACTTCGACTGACCGGCCGCGTCCGTCTCCTGGTTCGCCGTGCCACCGTGACCGCCGCCTGCCGGCTCGCGGCTCCCGGGAGCGAAGAACCGTGAGAGGTCCTCGTGGTACGTCCCGCCGGGC
>NZ_JBHWZP010000253.1:0-13971 GCF_042728395.1 Streptomyces sp. NPDC060205 | reverse complement strand
CCCCGCGATCCCCCCGGATCCCCCTCCAAAGGTTCTGATGCCAGGTACGACCCGCGAGGTGGGGGGAGGGTTGCACGGTTGCTTGAGATTTTTTTGAGCTTTTTCCGAGCGGGGGCGCCGGACCGCTCTGGGCGACACTGGGCGGGTGATCGTCGAACGCGCGTATGCCCATCTCTCCTCGTACGACGAGGACGTCTGGCCCTGGTCCGTGCCCTGCGTCCGGCAGCTGATCGAGGAGGGGCTGCGGTTCACCGCGCCGGTGACCTTTCTCGTCGGCGAGAACGGCTCGGGGAAGTCGACGCTGGTCGAGGCGCTGGCGGAGGGGTTCGGGCTGGACTCCTACGGCGGCTCCCACGACTGGCGCTACGCCTCCCCGCGGGGCAAGTCGGCGCTCGGCGAGCGGATGCGCTTCGACGCTGCCCCGCGCGGGCGCCGGATGGCCACCAGCTGGGCGGCCCGCAAAGGATTCTTCCTGCGGGCCGAGACCGCGTTGGACGCCCTGGACAGGGAGGGGCTGTCGCCGGACTCGGTCAGTCACGGCGAGGGCTTTCTCGCGGCGTTCCGCGGGAAGTTCCTGCACACCGGGCTCTACGTCCTCGACGAGCCGGAGGCCGCGCTCTCCTTCTCCTCGTGCCTCGAACTGATCGGGCACATCGACCGGTTGGCCAAGGAGGGCGGCCAGGTCGTCTGTGCCACGCACTCCCCCCTGCTGACCGCCCTGCCGGGTGCGGACATCGTCGAGGTCGGCGACCACGGCATGCGCAGGGTCACCTGGCGGGAGCTGGGCGTGGTGGACCACTGGCGGCGCTATCTCGCCGACCCGCACGCCTATCTGCGGCACATCCTCGACGCGTAGACCTGCATCGGGCCCGCGCCGTGCGGTGACGGCGCGGGCCCGGTGGCACCGTGCGGTTGCCTGCCGAGGTCCGTCAGGCCGCGTGTTCCGTGAAGCGGGCCGCCGTCTCCGCCAGGACCTCGCGGCCGTCCCTGGCCCACAGACCGTCGTTGAACAGCTCGACCTCGATGGGGCCCGTGTAACCCGCCGCCTCGACGTACGCCTTCCACTCGCGCATGTCGATCGAGCCGTCGCCGAGCTGCCCGCGGCCGTTGAGGACGCCCTCGGGCAGCGGGGTCGTCCAGTCGGCGAGCTGGAAGGTGTGGATGCGTCCGGCGGCGCCCGCCCGCGCGATCTGCTCGGGCGCCCGGTCGTCCCACCAGATGTGGTACGTGTCGACCGTCACGCCGACCTGGTGCGCGGGGAAGCGTTCCGCCAGGTCGAGGGCCTGGGTGAGCGTGGAGACCACGCAGCGGTCGGCGGCGTACATCGGGTGGAGCGGTTCGATCGCGAGACGGACCCCGCGCTCCTCGGCGTACGGGCCCAGTTCGGCCAGAGCGTCCGCGATGCGTTCCCGGGCGCCGTGGAGGTCCTTGGAGCCCGCCGGGAGACCGCCCGAGACCAGGACGAGCGTGTCCGTGCCGAGGGTGGCCGCCTCGTCGACCGCCAGGCGGTTGTCGTCGAGCGCCTTCGCCCGCTCCGCCGGGTCGATCGCCGTGAGGAAGCCGCCGCGGCACAGGGTCGTGACGGTCAGGCCGGCCTCGCGGACCAGCTTGGCCGTCCGCTCCAGGCCGTACGACTGGACCGGGGCCCGCCACAGGCCCACTCCCGTGATGCCCGACTCGCCGCACGCGTCGACCAGTTCCGGCATCGACAGCTGCTTGACCGTCATCTGGTTGATGCTGAAGCGGGAGAGAGGCCCGGCAGGGCTCGTACGCGGGGTCGGGGTCGGGCTCGCGGTCACTGGTTCACTCCGTACAGGGAGAGCAGGTTCTTCATGCGGGTCTCGGCCAGTGCCGGGTCGGGGAACAGGCCCAGGCCGTCGGCCAGTTCGTACGCCCGGGACAGGTGCGGGAGCGAGCGGGCCGACTGGAGGCCGCCGACCATCGTGAAGTGGGACTGGTGGCCCGCGAGCCAGGCCAGGAACACCACGCCCGTCTTGTAGAAGCGGGTGGGGGCCTGGAACAGGTGGCGGGAGAGTGCGACGGTGGGGTCGAGGAGCGCGCGGAAGCCGGGTACGTCACCTGTGTCCAGGACGCGTACCGCCTCGGCCGCCAGCGGGCCCAGCGGGTCGAAGATGCCGAGCAGGGCGTGGCTGAAGCCCCGCTCGTCGCCCGCGATCAGCTCGGGGTAGTTGAAGTCGTCGCCGGTGTAGCAGCGCACCCCGTCGGGCAGCTTGCGGCGCAGGTCGACCTCGCGCCGGGCGTCCAGGAGCGAGACCTTGATGCCGTCGACCTTGTCGGGGTGCGCGGCGATGACTTCGAGGAAGGTGCTGGTGGCGGCGTCCAGGTCGGTGCTGCCCCAGTAGCCCTCCAGGGCCGGGTCGAACATCGGGCCCAGCCAGTGCAGGACCACCGGTTCGGCGGCCTGGCGCAGCAGGTGGCCGTAGACCTCCAGATAGTCCTCGGGGCCCTTCGCGACGGCGGCCAGCGCGCGGGAGGCCATCAGGATGGCCCGTGAGCCGGACTCCTCGACGAGGGCCAGCTGCTCCTCGTACGCGGCCCGCACCTCGTCCAGGCCGTACGGGTACCCGATCTCGGTGACCGGCAGCTGGTCGGTGCCCACGCCGCAGGCGATCAGGCCGCCGACCGACTTCGCCTCCGCCGACGAGCGGCGGATCAGCTCGGCCGCGCCCGCCCAGTCGAGGCCCATCCCCCGCTGTGCGGTGTCCATCGCCTCGGCGACACCGAGTCCGTGGGACCACAGATGGCGGCGGAAGGCGAGGGTGGCGTCCCAGTCGACGGCGGCGGGCGAGTCGGGGGTGGTGTCGGCGTACGGGTCGGCGACCACGTGCGCCGCGGAGAAGACCGTACGGGCGGCGAAAGGGGCGCCGGCTGTGACCTGGAGGGGGGTGGCGCGGGGGGTGTAGGTGTGCAGGCTGCCGTCGGCGCCCGGGAGCTGGATTCTTCCGTTCGTCACAGGGAGATCTCCGGGACGTCGAAGCGGCGGCCCTCGGCGGAGGACTTCAGGCCCAGTTCGGCGAGCTGGACGCCGCGGGCGCCGGCCAGCAGGTCCCAGTGATAGGGGGCGTCGGCGTAGACGTGGCGGAGGAACAGCTCCCACTGGGCCTTGAAGCCGTTGTCGAACTCGGCGTTGCCGGGCACCTCCTGCCACTGGTCGCGGAAGACCTCGGTGGCGGGGATGTCCGGGTTCCAGACCGGCTTGGGGGTCGCCGAGCGGTGCTGGACACGGCAGTTGCGCAGTCCGGCGACGGCCGAGCCCTCGGTGCCGTCGACCTGGAACTCGACGAGTTCGTCGCGGTTGACGCGCACCGCCCAGGAGGAGTTGATCTGGGCGATCGCACCGCCTTCGAGTTCGAAGATGCCGTACGCGGCGTCGTCGGCGGTGGCGTCGTAGGGCTTGTTCTGCTCGTCCCAGCGCTGCGGGATGTGTGTGGCGGTGAGCGCCTGGACCGACTGCACCCGGCCGAACAGCTCGTGCAGCACGTACTCCCAGTGCGGGAACATGTCGACGACGATGCCGCCGCCGTCCTCGGTCCGGTAGTTCCATGAGGGGCGCTGGGCGGACTGCCAGTCGCCCTCGAAGACCCAGTAGCCGAACTCGCCGCGGATGGACAGGATCCGCCCGAAGAACCCGCCGTCGACGAGCCGCTTGAGCTTGAGCAGTCCGGGCAGGAAGAGCTTGTCCTGGACGACGCCGTGCTTGATGCCGGCCTCGTTCGCCAGACGTGCCAGCGCGAGGGCTCCGTCGAGGCCCGTCGCGGTCGGCTTCTCCGTGTAGAGGTGCTTGCCGGCCGCGATCGCCTTCTTGAGCGCCTCCTCGCGGGCCGAGGTGACCTGCGCGTCGAAGTAGATGTCGACGGTCGGGTCGGCGAGGACCGCGTCGAGGTCGGTGGACCAGTGCTCGATGCCGTGCTGGTCGGCGAGCGCCTTCAGGGCGTGCTCGCGGCGGCCGACGAGGACCGGTTCGGGCCACAGCACGTCACCGTCGCCGAGATCGAGACCGCCCTGCTCGCGCAGGGCGAGGATCGAGCGGACGAGGTGCTGGCGGTAGCCCATGCGTCCCGTCACGCCGTTCATGGCGATGCGCACCGTCTTGCGTGTCACGTCATTCCCTTCGTACGCGTCCCGCGCCGCGTACGAACTGGCGAGCGTCGCAGCAAGCGCTTTCTATGTAAGAAGAAGCTAGCCTCTGTGCAGCGGATCGGACAAGACCGCGGGGGTGGCGAGTTGTTCGAGGGGGCGAACGGGAGGGGCGTGCGGCCTTAAGGTCGTACGGCGTCCCGGCCGGACGTAAGGTCTGCACCACTCGACCGCGCTCCTCGGGTGACTTCCGGCCAGGGGGCTCGGGGCCGCCGGGGCTTTCGGAGCCGTCGGGGCCGTCGGGGCCGGCCTTCGCGCCGGGCGGGGCGGAAGCGGCGGCGACGGCGGTTGCGATCGCGGTGGCCACGACGGCGACAGCGGGCCGGCACTGGAGTAGTACGGCTCTGAGGACGATGACGAGATGCGCGACCGGAGGACTTCGAGATGACGGTGACCCTGGCGGACGTGGCGGCCCGCGCGCAGGTCTCGCCCGCGACGGTGTCGCGCGTGCTGAACGGGAACTACCCCGTGGCGGCCTCGACCCGCGAACGGGTGCTGCGGGCCGTGGACGACCTGGACTACGTACTGAACGGACCCGCGAGCGCGCTCGCGGCCGCCACCTCCGACCTGGTCGGGATCCTGGTCAACGACATCGCCGACCCGTTCTTCGGAATCATGGCGGGAGCGATCCAGTCCGAGATCGGCGGGCCAGGGGGACGCGCGGGCGGGGAACG
This sequence comes from Streptomyces sp. NPDC060205, assembly GCF_042728395.1. Classification (NCBI taxonomy): domain Bacteria; kingdom Bacillati; phylum Actinomycetota; class Actinomycetes; order Kitasatosporales; family Streptomycetaceae; genus Streptomyces; species Streptomyces sp. NPDC060205. The sequence goes on along the minus strand of NZ_JBHWZP010000253.1, from coordinate 9,139 downwards.
GCTCGCCGTCGTGTGCAACACCGGCGGCTCCCCCGAGCGCGAACTCACCTACCTCACCCTCCTGCAGCGGCAGCGTGCGGCGGCCGTCGTACTGACCGGCGGCGCCGTGGAGAACACCGCGCACGCGACGGCCGTGGCGACGAAGCTGCGCAAGCTCGGGGAAGCGGGGACGCGGGTGGTGCTGTGCGGCCGGCCGCCCGCGCCGGCCGACACCGACGCGGTGGCCCTCACCTTCGACAACCGGGGCGGCGGGCGGGAACTGACCGAGCATCTGATCGGGCTCGGGCACCGGCGCATGGGGTACATCGCGGGGCCGGAGGAACGGACGACCACGCGGCACCGGCTGGAAGGACACCGGGACGCGCTCGCCGCGCACGGGATCGCGGACGATCCGGCGCGGACGGTGCACGGGCGGTACGACCGGCGGGCGGGGTACGAGGCGACGATCGAACTCCTGCGGCGGGAACCGGGGCTGACGGCTGTCGTGGCCGCGAACGACACGGTGGCGCTGGGGGCGTGCGCGGCGTTGCGGGACTCGGGTCTGCGCATTCCGGACGACGTGTCCGTGGTCGGCTTCGACGACCTGCCGTTCAGCATCGACGCGGTGCCCGCGCTGACGACGGTGCGGTTGCCGCTGGCGGACGCGGGGGCTCGGGCGGGGCGGATCGCGATGGGGCGGGAGGGGGTTCCGCCTGGGGGGATCGCGACGATTCGGGGGGAGTTGATGGTGCGGGGGTCTACGGGGGTTCCCAAGGGGGCGTAGGGGGTTGGGGGTTGGGGGGCTGGGGGCCGCTTTTCGGGTGCGGGAGGCGGGGCGTGTTGCGCAGTTCCCCGCGCCCCTGGGGGGTGGGGGTTGTGACCGGTTCGTCGACTGCGGGCCGCACGTGGCTGAGCGCGCAGTTCCCCGCGCCCCTAAAAGACTGCGCCGTTCCCCGCGCCCCTGGGGGGCTGCGGCCGGTTCGTCGACTGCGGGCCGTGTGGGGCTGAGCGCGCAGTTCCTCGCGCCCCTGGGGGGCGAGCCTGGCGTGTGTTCGGTGCCGGGCCCCGTCAGGGGCGCGAGGAACTGCGCGGCCAACCACCACGAACCCGCAGCCGACGAATCCACCGCACCCCCACCCCCTAGGGGCGCGGGGAACTGCGCAACCAGCCACCACGGACCCGCAGGCTGAACTCCGGCCCAAGGCACCCCCCCCAGGGGCGCGGGGAACTGCGCGGCCAACCACCACGGACCCGCAGGCTGAACTCCGGCCCAAGGCACCCCCCCCCAGGGGCGCGAGGAACTGCGCGGCCAGCCACCACGGACCCGCAGGCTGAACTCCGGCCCGAGGCACCCACCCCCCAGGGGCGCGAGGAACTGCGCGGCCAGCCACCACGGACCCGCAGGCTGAACTCCGGCCCGAGGCACCCACCCCCCAGGGGCGCGGGGAACTGCGCGGCCAGCCGCCACGGACCCGCAGGGTGGACTCCGGCCCGAGGCACCCACCCCCCAGGGGCGCGGGGAACTGCGCGGCCAGCCGCCGCGGGCCCGCAGGTGGGCTTCGGGTCGAGGTACCCGCCCCGCCGCGGGCCCGCACGGTGGGTCTCGGGCCGAGGGATCTCTCAGGGGGCGGGGTCCTCTGCGGCGTGGCGGTCAGTTTTTGTTCAGGGAGCGGGTGATGCCCGCCACCACCGCCGTCGTCAGCAGCCAGCCCGCTGCGATCAGGGCGTACGACAGGCCCATGACGGCGGGTTCGCTCCAGTGCCACGCGCCGCGCTGGCCGAAGCCGCCGATCGGGATCAGCAGGTCCAGCGTGTAGGCCACGGCGCTGAACGGCGGCCCCTCACCCTCCTTGTTCGCCACGGGGGTGTGCGCGCTGAAGACCAGTGTCCCGATCAGCGACAGCAGGATCAGCCAGCCGCCCGCCCGCCAGGGGCGGTACCCGTAGCCGACGGTGGCGTCGAAGACGCGGCCCCAGATCCGGGCGACGGGGTGGAGCGTGCCGCGCCGGTGCCGCTGCTTCTCCAGCAGGACGAGCCGGGCGTCGTCGTCGTGCCCGATGAGCCGGTACCAGCCGGCGAGTTGCTCGTAGGGCTGCGGGCTGTAGCCGGGCGACCGGCGTATCCACGCGACCCGGCGGGCCGCCCCGACGCGTTCGCCGGGCCCGCCCGGTCCGGCGGGTCCGGCGGGCGGCGCGTCGTCCGCGTGCAGGGAGGTGTAGACGAGGCCTTCCAGCCGCACGCGCCCCCTTCGGCCGGTCTCGTTGTCGCGCAGGACCTCGACGCGTGCGCTGCGCAGGTCGATGCCGCCGGGCGGGGCGAGCGCGGGCGTGAGGTCGAGTTCGGCGACCTGGACGCGGGCGAGGTCCAGGGCTGCGCCCGGCTCGCCGAGGGCGGCGCCCCGCAGCGACAGCCGGTTGGTGAGGTGTGCGCCGCGCAGCCGGACCACAGCAGTGGTGCTGAACCCGTCGGTCAGCTCCAGCGTCGACACGGTGGCGGTGTCGGCGAGCAGCGCCTCACCCGCCGGGTTCTCCAGCCGTGCTCCGCCCAGGAACAGGCCGCCGGACAGCTGGGCCCCGAGCAGCCGCAGCCCCCCTCTGGCGGTGAAGCCCTTGCTGCAGAAGACCGCGCCCTCCATGACGAGCCCGCCGGCGAACAGGGCCCACTTGCCGTCGGCTTCCAGCGTCGCCCCGTTCAGGTCCAGTTCCCCGGAGATGTGGGCGTTGGTGAGGGCGAGCCGGCCGCCGCTCAGGGTCGTTCCGCGCAGTTCGAGGCGGCCTTCGATCCGGACCATCTGCGCTTCGACGCCCAGCAGCCGGCAGTCCGTCAGCCGGATCGTGCGGGTGGCGCTGCCGCGCAGGTTCACGGTCTCCTCCAGCCTGCACGCCGCGAGGTGGACCGTGTGGACGATGTCGCCGCCCGCGAGGTCGAGGCGGCCGACGATCCGCGCGCCGGTGAGGTTCAGGGCCGCGACGGCTCCCGGCCGGGCGGAGTTCGCTCCCAGCAGCAGTGCGGCCAGCACCTCGGCCCTGACTGTGCGCCCGGCGCCCCATGCCCGCCCGCCGACGGCGTCGTCCTCCTCGGGGGCCCCGCTGCGCAGGTCCACGGGCCTGCCCTCGGGGAAGGCATCCCAGACGGCACGTTCCGGCGGCGTCAGATCGTCGTACTGCAGCACCTCGGAAGGCTATCCGGGCCGTGATGCCGGAAACCGGCGGAGGCCGTGTCGAAAACCACCACAGGAAGGCTTAACCTCTGACTGAGTCAGCAGTAAACTCTGACCTAGTCAGCAAACACTCCCCTTCGCCGCTGTGAGACAGGTGCCACGTGTCATGACCGTCCAAGAGATCCGCGCCTTCAACCGCTTCTACACCAATCTCATCGGCGCACTGGACTACAGCCGCCAGCTCCACGCGCCGTACACGCTCACCGAGTCCCGCGTGCTGTACGAACTCGCCCACTCCCCCCGTACGGACACCGCCGATCTCCGTACCGAACTGTCCCTGGACTCCGGGTACTTGAGCAGGCTGCTGGCGAAGTTCGAGAAGGACGGGCTGATCGAGCGGGCGCCTTCGGAGAAGGACACCCGGCGCCGCCACGTCACGCTCACCGCCCGCGGGCGGGGCACCGCCGACCTGCTGGACGAGCGCTCCCGGGAATCGGTCGGCTCGCTGCTGTCGAGCGTGCCGCCCGCCGACCGGACCCGGCTCGCCGAGGCGATGCGGGACATCCGCGCGATCCTCTCCGACGCCGGGCGCCGGCCCCCGCGCCGCGAGGACGTCCTGCTGCGCGAGCCCCGCCCGGGCGACCTGGGCTGGATCGTGCAGCGCAACGCGGCGCTCTACACCGCCGAGTACGGCTGGAACACGGACTACGAAGGGCTCGTCGCCCGGATCGTCGCCGACTTCGCGGAGGACCACGACCCGCACCTGGAGCGGGTGTGGATCGCGGAACTGGACGGCCGCCAGGTGGGCAGCGTGATGTGCGTACGGGACGAGGCACCCGGGACCGCCCGGCTGCGCCTGCTGCTCGTCGAGCCGGACGCGCGCGGCCTCGGCATCGGCGACCGGCTGGTGAGCGCCTGCGTCGACTTCGCCCGGGGGGTCGGCTACCGGGAGATGGTCCTGTGGACGAACGACGTGCTGTCCTCCGCCCGCCGCATCTACCAGCGGCACGGTTTCGTGCTCGTCGACGAGAAGCCGCACCGCTCCTTCGGCGCCGATCTCGTCGGCCAGGACTGGCGGCTGGACCTGCTCGGAACACAGCAGTGACGCGGAAGTGAGAGAACGCGAACCGCGGGTAGGGTCCGTTTCGTGGCGCGCGGACCCCCGGGGATCCGGGGGATCCGAGGCTCCTGGCCTCCTGGCCACAACGGCCCGCGGACGTGCCCGCGCCCGTAGTCCTGACTCGCCCGACCCGATCGACAGCGAAGGTGCGATTTCGTGAAACTGGCCTTCTCCACCCTCGGTGTACCCGGACTCCCGATCAGCGACGTGGTACGGCTCGCCGCCACCCACGGCTATCACGGCGTCGAGCTGCGTACGCATCCCGAGGAGCCCGTGCACACCGGTCTCGACCTCACCGCACGGGCCGACGTGGCCGCCGAGTTCAAGACGGCGGGCGTCGAGATCCTGGGCCTGGCCGGGTACGCGCGGGTGGCCGCGCCCGGCGACGACGAACCCGTGCTCGCCGAGATCCGCGAACTCCTCGGCCTGGCGCGGGATCTGGGCGCACCCTTCGTCCGGGTCTTCCCCGGCGGCGGCTCCGAGCAGACGCCCGAGGAGGCCGACGCGACGGCCGCGCGGCGGCTCGGCACGGCGGCCGAGTACGCGGCCGACCTCGGTGTACGGATCCTGCTGGAGACCCACGACTCGCACCGCACCGGCGCCGACGCGATCCGCGTCCTCGGGCCCGTCGGGCACCGGCAGGCGGGGGCGCTCTGGGACGTCATGCACACGTGGCTGGGCGGGGAGCAGCCCTCGGCGAGCTTTGCGGCGCTTTCGCCGTTCCTCGGCTATGTGCAGGTCAAGGACATCGCGTCCGCGGACGACACGACTCCGCTGGCGCTCGGCGCGGGGGTGCTGCCGCTCACGGAGTGTGTGGATCTGCTGTCCCGGGAGGGGTGGGACGGGTGGTTGTGCTGGGAGTACGAGAAGCGGTGGTATGAGGGGGCTGCTCCGCTGGAGGGGGTGTTGGGGGCTGGGCACGACTATCTGTGCCGGCTCCTGAACGACGCGGCGTAGCCCGCGCGCAGCGCGGCTGTGACTCGCCCCCCAACTGATTGCGCAGTTCCCCGCGCCCCTTGAAAGGCCCGTCGTCAGGTGCGGGCCCGTCGTGGCCGATCGCGCAGTTCCCCGCGCCCCTGAAGGGGCCCGTCGACGGCTGCGGGTCCGCTGTGGCCGGTCGCGCAGTTCCCCGCGCCCCTAGGGGACGTCCGTTCGCGGCACCGAAGACGACAGCGGCGCTCCGCCACCCCCAGGGGCGCGGGGAACGGCGCAGTCTTTTGGGGGCGCGGGGAACGGCGCAATCTTTAAGGCGCGCACGAATCTCCACGACCCGCCACCCCCTCAGGGGCGCGGGGAACTGCGCAATCTTTAAGGCGCGCACGAATCTCCACGACCCGCCACCCCCTCAGGGGCGCGGGGAACTGCGCAATCTTTAAGGCGCGCGGGAAACTCCCCGGCCCGCCACCCCCAAGGGGCGCGGGGAACTGCGCAGCCCGCCCCTCCGGCCGCGGGGAAGGCGCCCTCGGGTGGGCCCCGGGCGCGGGCGGCCAAGGGCCGAGGCGCCCGCAAGCGTGCCCCTCGCACCCCGGAGCGCACTCCCGTCCGCCCTCGTACCGACTTGCCGGAATTCGGGGATTCCGGGGAACCCATCCCCACCGGCCCTCGTCCAATTCGCATGCTGTCGGATGAGTCTCCGCAGTGCGGTGTCGGCCTCGCTGCTGGCTGCGATTGCTGACCACCCTCTCCGCCGCCTGCGGCCGGCAGCACGCCGTCACCGGCGCGCCCCCCTCCAACAGCGCCGGTGACGGCACCTCCCTCAGCACCTCCCCCGGTCCCTCCGCGGCTGCCCCCCGGTCACTCCACGGCTGCCCCCCGGCGCCACTCCCGGCGCCACTTCCGGCCCCACCCCGCCCCGCCACCCCGCCGCACCACCCCCGCCCGCGCTCTTGACTGGCAGAAATTTCCCGGATATCCGTGACTCCTTGGCAGTTTTCTTCAAGGATCCTCCGAGGGAACCCTTGAAGAGGACTCCCGCAGGCGTTCGTTCAGCTCGCCCCTCCACGGGCCCCCGGGCCCTCTCCGGAAGGAGCGCACGTGCACACCTCCAGACGTACGCTGCTCGCGGCCACCGCCGGTGCGGCCGCGGCCGTCGCCGGCGCCGCCCCCGCACTCGCCGGCAACGCGAAGCACGAGGACAAGAACCGCGAGGACAAGCGGCTCCGGGCCCTCATCTCCCGTATGACGCTCGAAGAGAAGGTCGGGCAGCTCTTCGTGATGCGGGTGTACGGGCACTCGGCGACCGCGCCCGACCAGGCCGACATCGACGCCAACCTCGCGGAGATCGGCGTACGGACGGCCGCCGAGCTGATCGCGAAGTACCGGGTCGGCGGGATCATCTACTTCGGGTGGGCGCACAACACCCGCGCACCGCACCAGATCGCGGACCTGAGCAACGGCATCCAGAAGGCCTCGCTGGAGCAGCCCCGCGGCCTGCCCGTGCTCATCTCCACCGACCAGGAGCACGGGATAGTGGCACGGGTGGGCACGCCCGCGACGCTCTTCCCCGGCGCGATGGCCCTGGGCGCGGGCCGTTCGCGCACGGACGCCCGCACCGCCGGGCGCATCGCCGGCGCCGAGCTGCGCGCGATGGGCATCCTCCAGGACTACGCCCCGGTCGCCGACGTGAACGTGAACCCGGCCAACCCGGTCATCGGCGTGCGTTCCTTCGGCGCCGACCCCGAGGCCGTGGCGGGCCTGGTCGCCGCGCAGGTGAAGGGCTATCAGGGCGCCGGGGTCGCGGCCACCTCCAAGCACTTCCCGGGGCACGGCGACACCGAGACCGACAGCCACTACGGCTTCCCGGTCATCGAGCACACCGAGGCGCAGTGGGCCGAGCTGGACGCGCCGCCGTTCAAGGCGGCGATCGCCGCCGGTATCGACTCGATCATGACCGCGCACATCATGGTCCCGGCGCTCGACCCGGCCGGCGACCCGGCCACCCTCTCCCGCCCGATCCTGACCGGCATCCTGCGCGAGCGGCTCGGCTACGACGGGGTCGTGGTGACGGACTCGCTCGGCATGGAGGGCGTCCGCACGAAGTACGGCGACGACCGGGTGCCGGTCCTCGCGCTGAAGGCCGGTGTCGACCAGCTCCTCAACCCGCCGAAGCTGGACGTCGCCTGGAACGCGGTCCTGGCGGCCGTGCGCGGCGGCGAGCTGACGGAGGCCCGCCTCGACGAATCGATCCTGCGCGTGCTGCGGCTGAAGGCGAAGCTGGGGCTGCTGAAGGATCCGTACGTCACGGGGCGGGGGGTCGATCGTACGGTCGGGATTCCCTCCCATCTCAAGGCCGCCGACCGTGTCGCCGAGCGGACGACGACGCTGCTCGTCAACTCCGGCGGGCTGCTGCCGCTGTCGCGGCGTACGCACACGAAGGTGCTCGTCGTGGGCGCCGATCCGGCGTCGCCGTCCGGCACCACGGGCCCGCCCACGACCGTCCTGGCGAATGCCCTCACCGAGCTGGGCTTCACCCCGACCGTGCTGTCCACGGGCACGGCACCCTCGGCGGCGACGATCGCGAAGGCCGTCGCGGCGGCGGGGGACGCGGACGCGGTCCTGGTGGGCACGTACAACGTCACCGCGGCCTCCGCTCAGCGCACGCTCGTGAACCAGTTGCTCGCCACGGGCCGCCCGGTGGTCGCGCTCGCCATCCGCAACCCGTACGACGTGGCTCAACTGCCGGACGTCAGGGCGTACCTGGCGTCGTACTCCTGGACGGACGTCGAGCTGCGTGCCGCGGTACGGGTGCTCGCCGGGCGGGTCGGTCCGCGCGGCAGACTGCCGGTGCCGGTGCAGCGCGCGGACGATCCGGCGGTGGTGCTGTATCCCGTGGGGCACGGCCTGACGTACTGAGGTCCCCACCCAGGTCCCTCCTCGGGGCGCGCGTCCCGGCGTGGCGTACCGGGCCTACGACGTGCGCCCCTGTCCGTGTCCCCAAGTGACGCAAAGCGTCCCGTACGCCTGGCGGGGCCCGCCGGGGCGGGTCACGCTGGGCTGGGGTGATCGGGGGGAGGTGCCATGCGCGAGGCACGCGGCGCGGGCGCACACCGTGCGAGGTCCGCCGACGCGACGGCGGCCATGCTGTGCGCGCCGCTGGCGTGCGCGCTGCTGATGCTGGTGCTGGCGGCTCTCGCGGGCTGCCAGCAGCCGTCCGGGGCCGACGGCGACGGTGACGCGCGGCGGACGACTCCCGCTCCGGTGCCGACCCAGGCCTCGGGGTACGGGGTGGTGTTCCTCGGGATCGACGAGTGCAGTTCGTTCGGGCGCGAGTCGTTCACCGAGGTGCCGTGCACCAGCGAGCGGGCGGCGGCGCGGGTGATCGCGCGGCACGACGGCAGGGCGGCCGAGGGCCGGCCGTGCCCCGCCACCACGGACTTCGTCCTGCACATCAGCGAGCAGCGGCCCTCCGCCGACGAGGACGGCGACGGCGCGGTCCCGCGGGGGTACGCCTGTATGCGCAACCTGGAACCCCCGCACCCGGGTGACCCGGGCGGCGGTGGAGGCCCCCGCACGATCGTCGGCGACTGCGTCTACGCCGCGGGCGAGGGCGAGGTCCGCGAGACCGCGTGCGCCGGCCCGAGCGGTGGCCCGAGCGGCGGCAGGGCTCCCGAGTACAAGGTGACCGGGGCCGTGCAGCGGCGGTCCGACTGCCCCGCGTCCACCGAGCTGTACGTCCAACTCGGCGGATCGCAGCCGGTGGGCTGCGCCCGCCCGTTGTAGCCCGGGGCTCGGTGGCCCGGGAGCTCCGCGGACGGGCGCGGCACCGGCGGCACGACAGGTACCGCCGGGGGGCGGTGGGGGCCGCGGGGGTGTGGTTGCGGGGGGGGTGGGGGGGGGACCAGGTGAGGTGGAGGGTAGGGTGGTTTGTTTGGGCGGGGGTT
>NZ_JBHWZP010000252.1:0-13987 GCF_042728395.1 Streptomyces sp. NPDC060205 | reverse complement strand
GTCACCCCGCCCTTGAGGCCTGGGGCGCGCCCCACCCGGGCGACTACACGCTGAATTTGTTTGATCTCCTTTGGTGTGTCCTGGGTTTGGGCGGGTGGAGTCCTCGGGGCGGGGGACGGCCCGAAGGCCCTCCCCGGCCCGAGCCGGTGCTGCGAATTACGTCAGCGGACGTGATCCACGTCGACGAGGTCGACGCGGACACCACGGCCGCCGATGGCGCCCACGACGGTACGCAGAGCGCGTGCGGTGCGGCCGTTGCGACCGATCACCTTCCCGAGGTCGTCGGGGTGAACCCTGACCTCAAGAACGCGTCCGCGGCGCAGGTCGCGCGAGGCGACCTGCACGTCGTCCGGGTTGTCGACGATGCCCTTCACGAGGTGCTCAAGAGCCTCCTCAAGCATGCTCAGGCCTCGGTCGACGCGGACTCGGCAGCAGCCTCGTCCTTCTTCTCAGCCTTCTTCTTCTGCGTGATGGCCTCGCCCTTGCTGTCGTCGTCGCCGCCCAGGGCGTCGAACAACGGGCGGGCGGCCTTCGGCTCGGCGACGAGCAGCGGCGCCGGGGCCGGCAGGCCCTTGTGCTTCTGCCAGTCGCCGGTCAGCTTGAGAATGGCGAGCACGGGCTCGGTCGGCTGCGCGCCGACACCCAGCCAGTACTGCGCACGCTCGGAGTCGACCTCGATGCGCGACGGGTTCTGCACCGGGTGGTACAGGCCGATCTCCTCGATGGCCCTGCCGTCACGGCGGGTACGGGAGTCGGCGACGACGATGCGGTAGTGAGGCGCGCGGATCTTGCCCAGACGCTTCAGCTTGATCTTGACTGCCACGGAAGTGGTGTCTCCTGGTCTTGACGGGGTTGGGCACGGCGAGATTGCCGCGTGGGGTTGCGGTACCCGAGTGCCCGATGGACGCGTCAGCCGGAGGAGAGAGGGGTCCTGTGCGGCTGCGAGTACAGCTGACCATTCTGCCACACCCTGAAGGGCACCTCGACCGAGGCGTTCGCGGGCAGCCCCGGGCGGGCCCGCGGCACCGCCGGGCCCTGTACGGGTGTCGCCGTCGAGGTGGGCCGTCGCACGAGCCGGCATCCACGAAATGCCGCCGCGCTCTTCCGCACCACCCCGGCGGGACGACGGCCCGCCGCTGTGTCAGCCGTCCGCTCAGCCCGCTGCCGCGCCGACCACCTCCGGGATGCGGAACGGCTTCCCGCACCCTCCGCACACGATCGGCGCCTGCGCGAGGACCGACGGCACGACGCGGACGTTGCGCCCGCAGTCGCAGACCGCCTTCACGCGCACGCCTCCTCCGGAGGAACCGTGCCGGGCCGCCGGGCCCCGGAAGCTGCGGGCCGTGTCGGCGGCGGTCGCGACCGTGTGCGCCTTGAGGGCGCGCTGCAGCCGCTCGATCGTCGGGCGGTAGCGCCGCTTCGCCTCGGGGTTGAGCGTGACCAGGGAGAAGCCGCTGCTGGGATGCGGTTCCTCGGGGTGGTCCAGTCCCAACTCCTCGGCGATCGCGAGGAATCTGCGGTTGTGGTACCGGCCGGCGCGGGAGGTGTCGCGGACACCTCGGGCGGCGGCGATGCCGTGGACTGCCTCGTGAAGCAGTCGTTCGAAGGAGAGTTCGTGTCCGCAGGCGGACGACGACTCCCCGATCAGGGACTCTGGCGCGGCAAGATCGGGCAGCTCGGGGTGGTGCCGCTGAATGTCGGCCCACGCCCCTGCCAGCTCTGCGGCGAGAACAGGTGGTGTCGTGCTCACGTAATGACAACGAGCCGAGGTGCCTCTGTGTTCCTATTCCGGGGCATCCCAAATATTTTGCACGTACCCGTCAGTTGCCGCTGATGCGTCCTGACGAGGGCGGGTGCGCTGATCTGCGGAGAAGCCTCACAGTTCCCACCGAGCCGGTACGTAGTGACGTGTACGTCCGGGCCAGTAGGCGCCGTCCGCGCACCGGGGCACCTGAGGTCGGCGGATGCGCAAGAGGCGATTCGGTCCTTCTCGCGACGGAATGCCGGGGCCCGGTCGACGCGGGCCGCGACAGCGACGTTACCGGGTACGTCCTCGGCGCGGGGCACCGGCCCGTCCCCGGTCTCCAGACACCGTACGGTCCCGCGCGGCGGCCGGTCGACGAGTTCGTGGACCTTGGCCGGAACCGCATCGCCGGCCACGAAGGCGGGAACCACGACCTGTGGGGGCCGGGCACGGCGACGCACCCGCAACCCGCTGTCATCGCCGTACGGCACGAACAGGCCATCCACCGCGCGAGCGCGTCCGCTGCGGCCGGCATCCGCCCACTGATCGGCAAGGAGCGGTGGGCGCACATGTTGCCGGTATGTGAATTCTCGCGGCGCGCGCCGATGGTACGCAAACCGGGCTCCGTAACCCCTGGACGCCACGACGAGCGCGGAGTTTCCTGGCATACGGGGGGAGTGCGAGCGCACTGCACGGGGGTGAACGAACGGGGCACAAACGCAACTCTCGGCGGATTGGGGCACATTCGATGACACCTACGCTCGTGCGGCAGCACCTACCTCACTCGGGGGCTGCGCCCCAGGTGGATCAGTGGGCACGCGCGCGTGACTGGGCCGAGATTCAGGAGCGGATGCTCGTACCGCTCTACGAGGCCGTCTACGAGCGACTCGAAGTGGGTTCCTCGACCAGGCTGTTGGGGCTCGGCTGCGGGTCCGGCCTGGCGCTGCTGATGGCCGCGGCGCGGGGCGCGTCGGTCACCGGTCTGCAGGCCCACGCGCCGGAGCGGCTGGCCCTCGCGCGGGAGCGTCTGCTCCCCGGGGCGTGGGGCACGCGTGCGCGTGCCGGCGCGCGGCTCACGGACGGGGAGCCGGCGGACATCGACGACGTGGCGTCGGCCGCGTACACCCTGGTGACCGCTTTCGAGCCGGTCGGATGTGTGGCCGGTGACTCCGAAGGCCTCACCGAGGCGCTGGCGGCGGCGAGTCCACTCGTCGGCCGAGGGGTTCCCGTGGTCCTCGCGGGCTGGGGGCCTCCGGAGCGGTGTGCCACGTCCTCGGTGCTGCGGGTCGCCGCGAAGCTGGCGGATCCCCTGCGGGGTGCGGGCGGTTGGCGCCCGGCCCTGCGTGACGACCTGGAGGAGGTCGCCCAGCGGGTCGGCCTCCGGCCCGACGGGTCCGGGCGGGTCGCGTGTCCCTTCGGGTACGCGGACGTGGACAACGCGGTACGTGGGCTGCTGTCCACGGGGCTGTTCGACGGGGCCGTCGCCGCCACGGATCCCGAGCAGGTCGACAAGGAGGTGCGGGAGGCTCTGCATCCGTACAAACGGCGGGACGGGACGGTGTGGATGCCGAACGTCTTCCGCTACCTGGTGGCCCGGACGGCCTGAGGGTTTTTACGCCCCCGCCGCCCCTACCCATTCCCGTCCACGCATGGGGGCTGCGCCCCCTCGCCCCCCTGATCGCGCTGCGCGCTCGTCCTCAAACGCCGGACGGGCTGGAAGATTCGCGGGCGTGCTGAAGATCTCCGGCCGTCCGCGACATCTCAGCCCGTCCGGCGTTTGAGGACCGGGGGTTCGGGGGCAGCGCCCCCGAGGCAGGTACGGGAACGGGTAGGGGCGGCCGGGGCGAGAAAAGTCCTCAGCCCATGAACTTCTTGAACTCGTCGGGGAGTTCGAAGTTCTGCGGCTGCTGCTGGCCGCCCGGCAGGCCGAGCGCCCCGCCCGCCTGCTGGCCCGCCTCACGCCGAGCCGCAGCCTCTTCCTCCTGCTGCTTGCGCTTCATCGGGTTGCCGGACCGCTGCTTGCCCTTGCTCTTCTTGGGCTGCTTCTTCGTCCGGCCGGCCCCGCCGCCCATGCCCGGCATCCCGGGCATCCCCGGCATGCCGCCGCCCTGTGCCATGCGGGACATCATCTTGCGGGCCTCGAAGAACCGCTCGACCAGGCCCTTGACCGCGCTGACCTCGACACCGGAACCCTTGGCGATACGCGCCCGCCGCGAGCCGTTGATGATCGTCGCGTCCTGGCGCTCGGCCGGGGTCATCGACTTGATGATCGCGGCCGTACGGTCGACGTCACGCTCGTCGAGGTTGCTGATCTGGTCCTTGATCTGACCCATGCCGGGCAGCATGCCGAGCAGCTTGGAGATGGAGCCCATCTTCCTGACCTGCTCCATCTGGGCCAGGAAGTCGTCGAGCGTGAAGTCCGCGCCCTTCTTGGAGGCGAGCTTCGAGGCCATGGCCTCGGCCTCCTGCTGCGAGAAGGTCTGCTCGGCCTTCTCGATCAGCGTGAGCATGTCGCCCATGCCGAGGATGCGGGACGCCATGCGGTCCGGGTGGAACGCGTCGAAGTCGTCCAGCTTCTCGCCGTTGGAGGCGAACATGATCTGGCGGCCGGTGACATGCGCGATGGAGAGCGCCGCACCACCGCGGGCGTCGCCGTCGAGCTTGGAGAGGACCACACCGTCGAAGCCGACGCCGTCGCGGAAGGCCTCCGCGGTGTTGACCGCGTCCTGGCCGACCATCGCGTCGACGACGAAGAGGATCTCGTCCGGCGAGACCGCGTCGCGGATGTCGGCGGCCTGCTGCATCAGCTCGGCGTCGATACCGAGGCGGCCCGCGGTGTCGACGATGACGACGTCGTGCTGCTTCTGCTTCGCGTACTCGACGGAGTCCTTGGCGACCTGGACCGGGTCGCCGACGCCGTTGCCCGGCTGGGGCGCGTAGACGCCGACGCCCGCGCGCTCGCCGACGACGCTCAGCTGGTTCACCGCGTTCGGGCGCTGGAGGTCGCACGCGACGAGCAGCGGAGCGTGTCCCTGGCCCTGCAGCCACTTGCCGAGCTTTCCGGCGAGCGTGGTCTTACCGGCACCCTGCAGACCCGCGAGCATGATCACGGTCGGCGGCTGCTTCGCGAAGCGCAGCCGGCGGGTCTCGCCGCCGAGGATGCCGACGAGCTCCTCGTTGACGATCTTGATGACCTGCTGGGCGGGGTTGAGGGCCTGTGAGACCTCGGCCCCGACGGCCCTCTCCTTGACCTGCTTGATGAAGGCCCGGACGACCGGCAGCGCGACGTCCGCTTCCAGCAGGGCGATACGGATCTCGCGCGCGGTGGCGTCGATGTCCGCCTCGGACAGGCGCCCCTTGCCGCGAAGGTTCTTGAATGTCGCTGCGAGGCGATCGGAGAGAGTGTCGAACACGGCGGTCGCGAATCCTCAAGTAGGGGGCAGGGGGGCAGGTCCGCCCTCCAGAGTATCTGCCCGCGCCAGAAAGGGTCTCCACCCCGTCGTCACAGGCTTCGGCCCCGAACGGGCGAGCCCCGCGCACTGGGGCGCGGGTCTGTGCCATCGTGCGGCTCAGCCGCGGGGCGCGCCCAGCCACGGCGGACCGGCAGGCGAAAGACAAGCCGAGCCAACCCGAGCCGAGCGGCAGCGCCCCGTCACTCCCGCAACGTGTCCTCCAGCGCCCGCGCCAGCGAAGCCGCCTGCTCCCCCGGCAAGGGGGACCCCTCTGGCCCGGTCACATAGAACGCGTCCACCGCGTTGGCGCCCAGCGTGGACACATGCGCACTGCGCACCCGCACCTGCGCGCTCTCCAGCGCCCGCCCGATCCGGTGCAGCAGCCCCGGTGCGTCATGGGCGCGCACCTCGATGACGGTGGCGAGCCGGGACGCGGCGGAGGCCACGCTCACCCGGGCCGGCGGCGCCACGATGCCCCGCCGGCGCGGATAGGCCGCGTCCCGCTCGGCCAGGCGCCCGGCGATGTCGAGGGACCCGTCGAGGGCGCGTACGAGATCGGCGCGCAGGCGGGCGGCCTGCGGCAGGGACCCGTACTCGGCGGCCACGCGCCAGTCGAGCAGCAGGACGGAGCCGGAGACGCCGTCGGGCAGTTCCAGGGCCCGCAGTTCCGCCGTCCGCACGGTGAGCCGGTGCATGGCGAGGACGCCCGCCACGGCGGGCAGGACGCCCTTCTGGTCGGGTACCGCGATGACCAGTTCCACGCCGAGGGGCTCGGGATCGCGGTCCTCGGCGGGCTCCTCGGCGGGCGGTTCGGTCTGGGCGCGCAGCGCGAGCACGGGGCCGCCGGTGCGCAGCGCCTCGATGGCGAGGCGTTCCTGTTCGGCGGTGGGTGCCGCGGCCTCGGGCTCCTCGGGCTCGTCCCCGGCGAGCGCGGCGGAGACCCGCTTCACCAGGTCCGCGACGAGGGAGGCGCGCCAGGAGGACCAGGCGGCCGGTCCGGTGGCCAGGGCGTCCGCCTCGGTGAGCGCGTGCAGGAGTTCCAGCGTGCCCTGCGAGCCGACCGCCTCGGCGACCGCGCGTACGGTCGCCGGGTCCTCCAGGTCGCGTCTGGTCGCCGTCTCGACGAGGAGCAGGTGATGGCGTACGAGCGTGGCGAGCACGGCCACGTCCGTGCGGTCGAAGCCGATGCGGGCCGCCACGTCCCGGGCGATGATCTCGCCGGCCACGGAGTGGTCGCCGGGCCAGCCCTTGCCGATGTCGTGCAGCAGCGCGGAGACGAGGAGGAGGTCGGGGCGGTGGACCCGGCGGGTGAACTCGGCGGCGCGTACGGCCGTCTCGATCAGGTGGCGGTCGACGGTCCAGATGTGGACGGCGTTGCGCTGCGGCCGGCAGCGCACGCGCTCCCAGTCGGGGAGCAGCCGGGTGATCAGCCCTTCCGCCTCCAGGGCCTCCCAGACCTCGATGGTCGAGGGCCCGGAGCCGAGCAGGGTGATGAGCTGCTGGCGGGCCTCGGCGGGCCACGGCGTGGGCAGCGGACGGGCCGCGGCGGCCATGCGGCGGACCGCGTGCAGCGAGAGCGGCAGGCCCGCCTGGGCTGCCGCGGCGGCGGCGCGCAGCGGCAGTACGGGGTCGCGGTCGGGGCGGGCGGCCCGCGCGAGGACGACCTCGCCGTCCTGCTCGACGACACCCTCGGCCAGCGGGGAGCGTTCGGGAGCGGGCTTGCCGCCGCCGAGCATGGCGCGCAGCCGCGGCCGTACGGCGCGCGACCGCAGCACGCGCCCCACCTCGCGCCAGGTGACGTCACTGGCGTACGAGACGACGCGGGCGGCCTCGTAGACCTGGCGGAGCAGGGTGTCGGCGTCCAGCAGGCCGAGTTCCGCGGCGACCTGGTCCTGTTCCTGGAGGGCGAGGCGGTCGGTGGCGCGGCCGGTGGCGAGGTGCAGGGCGTCCCGGACGTCGAGGAGGCTCTTGCGGGCGTCTGCGAGGCCCTCGCGCGGGGCGTCGGCGAGCCAGGAGGCGGCGACGGCGCGCAGGGCGGTGGCGTCGCGCAGGCCGCCGCGGGCCTCCTTGAGGTCGGGTTCGAGGAGGTACTGCAGTTCGCCCTGGCGCTCGGCGCGTTCGGCGCACAGTTCCTGGAGTTCGGGGAGACGTTTCGGCGCCTGGTTGCGCCAGTCCGCGAGGACGGCCGTACGCAGTCCTGCGGTGAGGCCGAGGTCGCCGGCGATGTGGCGGGCGTCGAGCAGCCCAAGCTGCACCTTGAGGTCCTCGCCCGCCGTCTTTCGTGCCTCGGCGGGCGTGCGGACGGAGTGGTCGAGGTCGAGGCCGAGGTCCCAGACGGGGTACCAGATGCGGTCGGCGAGGGAGGCGATGGCTCCCGAGTCGGCGCCGCCGTCGTGCAGGAGCAGCAGGTCGAGGTCGCTGCGCGGGGAGAGTTCGCCGCGGCCGTAGCCGCCGACGGCGACGAGCGAGACGCCGCGCAATTTCTCGGCGCCCGCGTCGAACAGGCCGGTGAGCCAGTCGTCGGTCAGTTCGGCGAGGGCCGAACGGCGCGGCGGCCCGGACCGCGCCCCCTCCTGGAGGAGGCGCAGCCGGGCCGCCGCGTAGCCGCTGGGTCCCGAGTCCTCTGCTTCTGTACGCACGTCCGTACTCGTCACCCAGTGGCTCCTGTTCGTCTGCTGACTACAGCGCGTCGGGTCCGCGCTCGCCGGTCCGGACCCGGACCGCCGTCTCGACCGGGACGGACCAGACCTTGCCGTCCCCGATCTTGCCGGTACGGGCCGCCTTCACGATGACGTCGAGCAGCTGCTCGGCGTCGTCGTCCTCGACCAGCACCTCGATACGGATCTTGGGAACGAGGTCGACGGTGTACTCGGCACCGCGGTAGACCTCGGTGTGGCCCCGCTGACGACCGTAACCGCTCGCCTCGGTGACCGTGAGGCCGTGGACGCCGAAGGCCTGGAGGGCCTCCTTGATCTCGTCGAGCCGGTGGGGCTTGACGACGGCGGTGATGAGCTTCATGCGTCCACCTTCTTGCTCGCGGCACCGGCGACCGGGGCGGGCGGCGTGGTGCGGGTGGCGGCGCCGCCACCGGCACCGCTGAAGTCGTATGCGGTCTCGGCGTGCTCGGCCTGGTCGATGCCCGCGATCTCGTCGTCCTCGGGGACGCGCATCCCGATCGTCTTGTCGATCAGGAAGGCGAGTACCGCGGAGGCCACGAGGGAGTAGGCGAGGACACCGAAGACACCGGCGCACTGCTTCCAGAACTGGTCGAGGCCGCCGCCGTAGAAGAGGCCGGCGACGTCGGACTGGCCGCCGCCGGTGGCGAAGAAGCCGATCAGCAGGGAGCCCGCGACACCGCCGACGAGGTGGACGCCGACGACGTCGAGCGAGTCGTCGTAGCCGAACTTGTACTTGAGGCCGACGGCCATGGCGCACAGCACACCGGCGATGGCACCGACCGCGATGGCGCCGAGCGGGGAGACCGCGCCGCCGGACGGGGTGATCGCGACCAGACCGGCGACCGCGCCGGAGGCGGCGCCGAGGGTGGTGAACGCGCCGTGGCGGATCTTCTCGTAGGCGAGCCAGGCCAGCATGGCGGCGGCGGTGGCGACCTGCGTGTTGACGAACATCAGCGCGCCGACGCCGTCGTCGTTGCCGAGCCAGGAGCCGGCGTTGAAGCCGAACCAGCCGAACCACAGCAGACCGGCGCCGAGCATCACCAGCGGGAGGCTGTGCGGGCGCATCGGGTCCTTCTTGAACCCGACGCGCTTGCCGATCACGAGGATCACGCCGAGCGCCGCGGCACCCGCGTTGATGTGGACCGCCGTACCGCCGGCGAAGTCGATGACGCCGAGTTCGAAGGCCCAGCCTCCGGTGCCCCAGACCCAGTGGGCGACCGGGAAGTACACGACCGTGGCCCACAGGGCGATGAACAGGGACCAGGCGGTGAACTTCACGCGGTCCGCGAGGGCGCCGCTTATCAGGGCGGGCGTGATGATCGCGAACATCAGCTGGAAGACGGCGAAGACGTAGATCGGGATGGTGTAGCCGTCCCAGAGCTCCACCTTTCCGATGCCGCTGAGGCCGACGAAGTCCGAGGACCAGCCGATGACGCTGCCCGAGTCGGTACCGAAGGCGAGCGAGAAGCCGTAGAGGACCCACAGGATCGTGATGATCCCCATGCTGATGAAGCTCATCATCAGCATGTTCAAGGTGCTCTTGACCCTGACCATGCCTCCGTAGAAGAAGGCGAGTCCGGGAGTCATGATCAGCACCAGGGCGGAACAGATGAGCATGAATCCGGTGTTGGCGGCAGACAGCGTGGGAGCGTCTGCGGCAAGCGTGATGGCTGGTGCCATCGGCGTCTCCTCGTCGTTGGTACGGCCCCGTGCGGGCGAAGCCATGAGCGGTTGTGAGGGGTGGGCCGGTTATGTGCCAGAGATTGGCGCAGCGCCGTTTCGACCGGAGCCCCTGCATGTTTCGCCCGGGTGACGAAGAGAACGTGCGTGTTACGCGTCGATGAACCGCCGGATTGCGGCGCTCCCGATCGTTATCGTGGCGCAACCTTCCACCGGACCCGCCCTGAGTCTTTACCGGCCGCCACCTCAGCCATCGATTGAGCGAGCTCAACGGCGCCCGGCCACCTCCGCGGGAGCGGCGCCGGCTCAGGCGCACAAGCCAGACCGGCCGCGGCCTCCGTCCGATGACCTGGCATGGGGGAGCCGAGTCGGGCTGTTATGGACGGTGGCCGCGGCCGGCGTACTGGGGGTCAGACCGCCTCGGCGGTCTCGGGCAGGTCGATGGCCAGCTGATCGGTCAGTTCGATGACCGCGGCGAGGTCCCCGAAGTCGCGTACGGCCGTGTCGACTGTTTTTCGGATACGAGTGTTGACCCGCTCCGAGCGCACTTTCTTGGCGATCGTGAGGGCTTTGCGCACCAGGACCGTGCTCTGCTCGGGTTCTCGCCGCAGGAGGTGCACCGTGCCCATTCCGACGAGGTTGAGCGCGTATGAACGCTGGTGTTCGGCGTCCTTCTCGAAGAGGTCGACGGCCTTCTGCATGACGGGCTCGGCCAGCGACGCGTACGCGGGGCTGCGGCCGGCGACATAGGCGAGGTCGCGGAAGGAGTGGCTGTTCTCGCCGTGCAGCTCGGCCTCGGAGAAGAAGCGGATCCAGTCGGCCTCGGGCTCGTCGAACTCCTCCGCGTCCTCGAAGGTGTCCTCCGCCATCCGGACGGCCCGCTTGCACTTCCCGGGCTGCCCCATGTTGGCGTAGGCGCGGGCCTCCATCGCATACAGCATGGACTGCGTACGAGGACTCGCGCAGTCGCGGCTGCCGTACTGCGCGAGGTGGATCAGCTCCAGCGCGTCGTCCGGCCGCCCCAGGTGGATCATCTGGCGGCTCATGCTGGAGAGGATGTACGAGCCCAGGGGCCGGTCGGCCGCTTCCTTGGCGGCGTGCAGGGCGAGGACGAAGTACTTCTGCGCGGTGGGCTGGAGCCCCACGTCGTAGCTCATCCAGCCGGCCAGCTCGGCCAGTTCGGCGGCGACCTTGAACAGCCGCCTGGTGGTGGCCTCGGGCTGCGGCTCCTGGAGGAGGTCGGTCACCTCGTGCAGCTGGCCGACGACCGCCTTGCGGCGCAGACCGCCGCCGCACTGCGCGTCCCACTGGCGGAACATGACGGTGGTGGACTCCAGGAGGTCCAGCTCGGGCTGGGAGAGCCTGCCGGGGCGGCGCGAGGCGGCGGCGGAGGGGGCGGGCTCCGCGCGGGGGGCGGTGGGGCTGGGCACCAGCCAGCGCTGCATGGGCTCGATGAGCGTGGGGCCGGCGGAGAGGGCGAGGGACGTGCCGAGGAAGCCGCGGCGCGCCAGCATCAGGTCGCTGCGGGAGAACTCGCTGATCTGGGCGACCGTCTGCGGGCCGGTCCAGGGCAGGTCCACACCCGACACGGACGGTGAGCGGTGGGCCGCGCGCAGGCCCAGGTCCTCGACGGCGACGACACAGCCGAAGCGCTCGGAGAACAGCTCGGAGAGGATGCGCGGGATCGGCTCGCGCGGATTCTCCCCGTCGAGCCAGCGGCGGACGCGCGAGGTGTCCGTCGAGATGTGGTTGGCGCCCAACTGGCGTGCTCTGCGGTTGACCTGGCGCGCCAGCTCGCCCTTGGACCAGCCGCTGCGCACGAACCACGAGCCCAACAGTTCATTGGGGCGTTTGTCCGTGCCAGTCGCGGTCGTCCCGCTTCCGCCGTTGCCGCCCACTGGAACGCCCCCATCCCTGAACCCACTTGCGCGCTGTATGCGCCAAGCCCTACCAGAATGCCGGTAAACAGGGCCGCCCGTCCGGCTGTTCTTACCCATCGAACGGGAAGCCGAGTTGCCTCCGGCATACCCACGAGTGCATGCGTCCCCAGGACCTGTGCACTCACAGTAATCCTACGATCACCGCTCCAGCCATGGCGATCCCTGAAACGCCACCATTCGCCACCCCTTCGAATGAACTCGCGGTGGCCGCCACGCGATTCACTTGACACATGACGGCTGGAAGTGGGCGCAACGACGCACACCGGGGCGCGCGAAGCGGACCGCACCACCCGTGACGCACCCGGGCGCCACCTTCGAACGGCGCGCGGAGGGGAACGGAGAGTACGGACGGCAACCGAGAGTCACGAATTGATTCCGTGACGTAACCACGGACACGCTGGACCCGTTGGAGGGGGCATGGATTTCACGATCGGCGGCATCCGCGAAATTCGGTCCGGCTCGCGTCGCCGCGGGCGCTCCTCGGAGTGCACCGCCGTGGCCGAGTTCACCGGACTGTGGGGCTGGGACGTGGTGCCCGGGGCCCGGGCGGCCGCGGGCGCCTGCTCGTGCGGCCGTGCGGACTGCGCCCGACGGGGCGCGCATCCCCTGGACTTCGCGCCCGTCGTCCCTGCGCGGGCCACCCTGGACGAGGTGACGGAGGCCTGGGGCGAGTTCCCCGGCGCCGCGGTGATGCTCCCCGTGGGTCGCGCCTTCGACATCATCGAGGTCGCCGAGTCCGCGGGTCGCCGGGCCCTGGTCCGGCTCGAACGGATGGGTCTTCCGCTGGGCCCCGTGACCGTCACGCCCGAGGGCCGCGCCCACTTCTTCGTCGCACCCGGCGCGGCGGCCGAACTGCCCCAGCTGCTCTACCGCATGGGCTGGGACGACGCCATGCTCGACCTGCACGGCCTGGGGGCCGGTACGTACATCACGGCCCCGCCCTCCGACCGCGGCGGCCTCGGCCCGGTCCGCTGGCTCCGCTCCCCCGCGCTCGACTCGGCGACGAAACCGCCGGCCGCGCGCCTGCTGCTGGGAACGCTGGCGTACGTGGCACACCGCTCACGCGCATAGTTCGGGCCGCACAGAGCTGTCGGCACAGGCTTCCTCGACAGAGGCCTGCCGATACGGAAGGGCCCCACTCCATCTGCACCATGGAGCGGGGCCCTTCATCACGCGCGTACGGGTCGTACGCGTTCTCACTCTCCGATAAGGGCATCCACGAACGCTTCCGGCTCGAACGGCGCCAGGTCGTCCGCGCCCTCGCCCAGACCGATGAGCTTGACGGGGACGCCCAGCTCGCGCTGTACGGCGATGACGATGCCGCCCTTGGCCGTGCCGTCGAGCTTGGTCAGCACGATGCCGGTGATGTTGACGACCTCGGCGAAGACGCGGGCCTGCACCAGACCGTTTTGACCGGTGGTGGCGTCCAGGACGAGCAGCACCTCGTCGAGCGGCGCGTGCTTCTCGACGACGCGCTTGACCTTGCCGAGCTCGTCCATCAGGCCGGTCTTGGTGTGCAGCCGGCCGGCCGTGTCGATCAGTACGACGTCGGCACCCTCCTGGATGCCCTCCTTGACCGCGTCGAAGGCGATCGAGGCGGGGTCGCCGCCCTCGGGACCGCGTACGGTACGGGCGCCGACGCGCTCGCCCCAGGTCTGCAGCTGGTCGGCGGCGGCGGCCCGGAAGGTGTCGGCCGCGCCGAGCAGCACGTGCTTGCCGTCGGCGACGAGCACGCGGGCGAGCTTGCCGGTCGTGGTGGTCTTGCCGGTTCCGTTGACCCCGACGACCATCACGATGCCGGGCGTGTCCAGCGGCGACTCGGTGTGCACCGTGCGGTCGAAGTCGGGCACCAGCAGCGTGAGCAGTTCCTCGCGCAGCAGGCCGCGCAGTTCCTCGGGCGTACGGGTGCCGAGCACCTTCACGCGCTCGCGCAGCCGCTCGACCAGCTCCTGGGTGGGCTGCACGCCGACGTCGGCGGTGAGCAGCGTGTCCTCGATCTCCTCCCAGGTGTCGTCGTCGAGGTGCTCGCGCGCGAGGAGCGTGAGGAGCCCCTTGCCGAGCGCGTTCTGCGAGCGGGAGAGCCGGGCGCGCAGCCGCACCAGGCGACCGGCGGTCGGCTCCGGGACCTCTACCTCGACCTCGGCCGGGGCGGTCGCCGAGGCGTCCGGAAGATCCACCTCCTCTATCGTGCGGCGCGGTTCGTCGCGCGGCGTCTCGGCCTCGTCGCCGACGTGCGGCTCGGCCGGCGGTGCCGTGATGTCGGGGGCGGCGGGGGGCGGCGGGGGCAGCTGCTTGCGCCGGCGGCTGCCGACGACCAGGCCGCCGAGCGCGCCGATCACGACCACGGCGATGACTACAGCAAGGATGACGATTTCCATAACGCCCCCAGTATGCGCGACCACCCCACGGCCCGCCCGCACCGTGTTTCGCGCCCCCGCCGCCCCTACCCTTCCCGTCACTGACTCGGGGGCGCTGCCCCCGAACCCCCGGTCC
>NZ_JBHWZP010000251.1:0-14003 GCF_042728395.1 Streptomyces sp. NPDC060205 | reverse complement strand
GGTGACCATCGTCACCAGCCCCTTCCGTCTGCTCCTTGCTACCGTGGAGACAACCCGACGAGACGCGCCGTACCGGGACAGGCAAAGACGACGCACCCCCTGTTGATTCCTTCACGGAGGTGCCCCATGGCCTGGGTCCTGCTGGTCGTCGCCGGTCTGCTCGAAGTCGGCTGGTCGGTCGGTATGAAGTACACCGAGGGGTTCACGCGGCTCGTGCCCAGCGTGCTCACCGGTGCCGGCATCGTCGCCAGCATGCTGCTGCTGTCGTATGCCGCGAAGACGCTCCCCATCGGTACCGCGTACGGCGTCTGGGTGGGCATCGGCGCGGCCGGAGCGGCGGTGTACGGCATGGCGGTGCTCGGTGAACCGACGACCGCCGCCCGGATCTTCTTCGTCTGTCTGCTGCTGGTGGCGGTGGTCGGGCTGAAGGCGACCTCCGGTCACTAGCAGCCGACCACTACCTCAGCAGCACACCGGCTACGGGAAGTCCCCGAACGTCGTCCCCGTGCTCCCGACCCCGCCGTCCCCGGTGGTGCCGCCCGTGCCGCCGTCCGTCGTCGCGCCGCCGTCCCCGGTGGTACCGCCCGTGCCGCCGTCCGTGGTCGCGCCGCCGTCGGTCGTCGTGCCGCCGGTGCCGGTGGTGCCGCCGCCCGTGGTGGTGCCACCGCCGTCGGTGGTCGTACCGCCGGTGTCGGTGGTGCCCCCGTCGGTGGTGGTGCCGCCGTTGTCCTGGCCCTGGGTGCCCGGTGTCTCCTCGCCGCCGGTGGTCGTACCGCCGTCCGTGGTGGTGCCGCCCGTGGCGGTCGCGTCCTCGTCGGGGTCGGCGGACGGGAGCTCCTGCTCCTCGGCGCCGTCCTGGAGGTTCAGGTCGAAGTCCTTGACCGCGACCCCCTTCAGCGCGGCCTTCGTGTACTGGGCCCAGATCTGCGCCGGATACCCGCCGCCGTTGATACGGGCCTGCCCGAGCGCCCCGTACAGCGACTTGTGGGCGCCGGTGTCGGGGTCCTGGCCCATCACGGCGACGACCGTGGCGAGGTTCGGGGTGTAGCCCGCGAACCAGGCCGCCTTGTCGTCCTCCGCGGTGCCCGTCTTGCCCGCCACGGGACGCCCGGCGGCCTGCGCGGCCGTACCCGTACCGCCCTCGACGACGCTCTGCAGGATCGACGTCGTCGTGTCGGCGGACTCCCGGCTGACGGCCTGCTCGGTCGCCTGCTCCGGCAGCTTCACATCCTCGGAGCCGTCCTTGGTGACCTTCTCGATCATCGTGTACGTGCCGTGCTTGCCGTGGTTGGCGAGGGTCGCGTACGCCTCCGCCATGTCGAGGACGCTCGCGGTGGCCGTGCCGAGCGCGATGGACGGGGACGCGTTCAGGTCGGGGGTGTCGGCCGGGATGCCCAGGTCGACGGCGGTCTGCTCGACCTTCGCGGAGCCGACGTCCACGGCCATCTGCGCGTACACGGAGTTGACGGACTTGTCGGTGGCGGTACGGACCGGGATCTGGCCGTACGAGACCTGGTCCTCGTTCTCCGGGGCGTACGTGCCGCCGTCCCAGCCCTGCACGGGCCGCTTGTTCGTGCCGTCGTAGACGGTGTTCGGGGTGATCGTGCGGCCGTCCTGGGTGACCGAGTCGTTCTGCACGGCCGAGGTGAACACGAACGGCTTGAAGATCGAGCCGACCTGGTAGTCCCGGCGCGTGGCGTTGTTGTAGTACTGCTTCGTGTAGTCGATGCCGCCGTACATCGCGAGGACCTTGCCGGTCTTCGGGTCGATGGAGGCGCCGCCCGCGCGGACGTAGTTGTCGACCTTGCGGTTCTTCTTGTCGAGCTCGTCCATCACCTGGTCGTCGACGGCCTTCACGAAGGCGTCCTGCTTGGGCTTCTGCAGGGTGGTCGTGATGCGGTAGCCGCCCGCGTTCAGCGCGTCCTCGCCGAGGATCTTGTTGTCGGCGAGGTAGTCGTTGACGGCCTTGACGATGTAGCCGCGCTGGCCCGACATGCCGGCCGCGACCACCGTCTCCTTGGGCGCGGGGAACTCGACGCCGGCGCGCTCCGACTCGCTGATCCACTTCTTCTTGACCATGCCGTCGAGCACGTAGTTCCAGCGGGCCAGCGCGGCCGGCTTGTTCTCGGGGTGCGCGACGACGTCGTACTCGCTCGGCGCGTTCAGGAGCGCCGCCAGGTAGGCGCCCTGTCCGGCCGACAGGCCCTTGGCGTCGACGCCGTAGTAGGCCTGGGCCGCGGCCTGGATGCCGTACGCGTTGCGGCCGAAGTAGCTGGTGTTGAGGTAGCCCTCAAGGATGTCGTCCTTGCTCTTCTCCCGGTCCAGCTTGATGGAGATGAAGAACTCCTTCACCTTCCGCGTGACCGTCTGCTCCTGGGCCAGGTAGTAGTTCTTCACGTACTGCTGGGTGATCGTCGAGCCGGACTGCTTGCCCTTGCCGGTCGCCGTGTTCCAGCCCGCGCGGAGCATCGCCTTGGGGTCGACCGCGGACTCGGTGTAGAAGTCGCGGTCCTCGGCGGCGAGCACCGCGTGCTGGGCGTCCTTGGAGATCAGGGACAGGTCCACGTTCTCGCGGTTGACCTCGCCGTCGCGGGCGAGCTGGCTGCCGTCCGCGTACAGGTAGACGTTGCTCTGCTTGATCGCGGTCGCGTTCGCCGACGGGATCTTCACCAGGTAGTAGCCGAGCGCGAACGCGCCGACGAGCAGCAGGATCACGCCGACGAACGTGCCGAGCACCATCCGCCAGGTCGGGATCAGCCGCCTCCAGCCGGTGCGCTTGGGCCGCTTGGCCTTCTTGGTCTTCCCGGCCTGCTCTGACCGCTCGCCCTGCTCGGACTGCTCGCCGGGTGCGGCGTCCGCGTCGACGGACGCCGCCGTCAGCGCGACGGTCGCGTCGTCCCGCGGCTCCGGGCCGTCCGGCGACCCGCCCGATGCGCCCGGTGTGTCCGGGCCGTCCGGCGACCCGCCCGGGGCCGCCGGTGCCGCCGATGCGGCCGGCGCCGTGTCCGGTGAGGCCCCCGACGGCTTCCCGGGGCTGCCCGGCTCCCCAGGCTTGCCCGGTGTGCCCGGTGTGCCCGGTGTGCCCGCCGAGGCGGAGTCGGGATCTCTCGGTGCCCAGCCCTCGCTCGGCTGCTGCGGCTGCGGCTGGTCGTTCATCTTGTGCCGTGCTCCCGTTTCACGTCGTACGTCTGGTACGCCCTCGTACGCCTGCTGCGCCCTCCCTTGAAGACTGTCCCATCCGGCGAATCGTTCCCAGTGTGTGGCACGCGTCCCGGGAGAAAATGCCTGGCACGCGGCCCCGACCCCGGACTAGGCTCCAGCGCTTTGGCTCAGAACGGCTGGAGAGGGTTCGTGGTGCGGGCTTGGAGGTTGTACGCGGCCGTCGCGGCGGGCGGGTTCCGGCGGTACGCGACCTATCGGGTGGCCACCGCCGCGGGCGTGTTCACCAACACGGTCTTCGGGCTGATCCTGGCGTACACGTACATCGCGCTGTGGGACGAGCGGCCCGGGCTCGGCGGCTACGACCAGGCCCAGGCGGTGACGTACGTGTGGGTGGGGCAGGGGCTGCTGGCGGTGGTCGCGGTGATGGGCGGCGGCTTCGAGGACGAGCTGATCGAGAGAATCCGTACGGGTGACATCGCGATCGACCTCTACCGGCCCGCGGACCTCCAGGCCTGGTGGCTGGCGGCGGACGCGGGACGGGCCGCGTTCCAGCTGCTGGGGCGCGGGGTGGTGCCGATGGTGTTCGGCGGGCTCGTCTTCCAGCTCGCGCTGCCCGCGGACGCCTGGACCTGGCTGGCGTTCCTCGTCGCCGTGGCGCTGGGGGTCCTGGTGAGTTACGCGATCCGCTATCTCGTGGCGCTGGCGGCGTTCTGGTTCATGGACGGGGCGGGGGTGCAGCAACTGGCCGTCCTCGCCGGGTTGTTCTTCTCCGGGATGACCCTGCCGCTGAACGTCTTCCCGGGCGCGCTCGGCGAACTGGCCCGCGTACTGCCCTGGTCGGCGCTGATCCAGACCCCGGCGGACGTGCTGCTGGGGGAGCGCACGGGCTTCGCGCTGCTGCGGACGTACGCCTTCCAGGCCGCCTGGGCCGTCGGGCTGCTGGCGGTGGGCCGTCTGGTCCAGTCGGCGGCGACACGGAGGGTGGTGGTCCAAGGTGGCTGACCTGAGGGAGAAAACCGGCTCCGGTACCGGCTCCGGCAGCGATACCGGTTCAAGCTCCGGCTCCGGCTCCGGACCCGATACCGGCTTCGGGTCCGCGCCGACGTACGCATCGCGGCTGGTGGACGGGTTGCGGGCGTACCGGCTGATCGCCTGGATGTGGATCCGCTCGACGATGGCGTACCGCGCCTCCTTCGCGATGACCCTCTTCGGCAACTTCGCCGGGACCGTCCTCGACTTCGTCGCGATCCTGCTGATGTTCTCGCGCGTCGACCAGCTCGGCGGCTACTCGCTCGGCGAGGTCGCGTTCCTGTACGGGCTGTCCACCGCGGCGTTCGGCGTCGCCGACCTGACGCTCGGCTCGATGGACCGGCTCGGGCAGCGGGTGCGGGACGGCACGCTCGACACCCTGCTCGTACGCCCCGCGCCGGTGCTCGCGCAGGTCGCCGCCGACCGGTTCGCGCTGCGGCGCCTGGGCCGGATCACCCAGGGGCTGCTGGTCCTCGGGTACGCGCTCACCGTGGTCGACATCGACTGGACCCCGGCGAAGGTATTGCTGATGCCGGTGATGGTGGCGAGTGGGGCCGCCATCTTCTCGTCGGTGTTCGTGGCGGGCGGGGCCTTCCAGTTCGTGGCGCAGGACGCGTCCCAGGTGCAGAACTCGTTCACGTACGGCGGCACCACGCTGCTGCAGTATCCGCCGACCGTCTTCGCGAAGGACCTGGTGCGCGGGGTGACCTTCGTGCTGCCGCTGGCCTTCGTCAACTGGCTGCCCGCGCTGTACGTGCTCGGGCTGCCGTATCCGCTCGACCTGCCGCGGTGGACCGCGTTCCTGTCGCCACTCGTGGCCGTCGTCTGCTGCGGGCTCTCGGGCCTCGCGTGGCGGGCGGGCCTTCGTTCGTACCGCAGCACGGGGAGTTGACCGCACATGAAATCCACTCACGCGGACACCGGCGTGACCGACTCGGACCTGGACGCCGACTTCATCAGTCTCGACGGCGTGGAGAAGGTCTTCGACGTACGCAAGAAGACCGGCTTCCTGCGCAGTGAGCGGCGGCAGGTGCGGGCGGTCGACTCGATCTCCTTCACCGTGTCGCGCGGCGAGATGGTCGGCTACATCGGGCCGAACGGCGCGGGCAAGTCCACCACCATCAAGATGCTCACCGGCATCCTCACGCCCAGCGGCGGGCGCCTGCGTGTCGCGGGCATCGACCCCTCCCGTGAACGCACCCGGCTCGCCCAGCGCATCGGCGTGGTCTTCGGGCAGCGGACCACCCTATGGTGGGACCTCCCGCTGATCGACTCGTACCGGCTGATGCACCGCATGTACCGGATCCCGGACGCCCGGTACGCGCAGAACCTCGACCGGTGCGTCGAACTCCTCGAACTGGGCGAACTGCTGGACGTGCCCGTACGGCAGCTCTCGCTCGGGCAGCGGATGCGCGGGGACATCGCGGCGGCGCTGCTGCACGACCCCGAGGTGCTGTACCTCGACGAGCCGACGATCGGGCTCGACGTGGTCAGCAAGGTGCGGGTGCGGGAGTTCCTGCGGGACCTCAACGCGGAGCGCGGCACGACCGTGCTCCTGACGACCCACGACCTCTCCGACATCGAGCAGCTGTGCCGGCGGGTGATGGTCATCGACCACGGACGCCTGATGTACGACGGTCCGCCCGCCGGGCTGCACGAGGTCGGCGAGAGCGAGCGGACACTGGTCGTGGACCTGGAGCGCGAACTCCCGCCCATCGACGTGGAGTCGGCGCGGGTGGTGAAGGTCGAGGGGCCCCGGCAGTGGCTCGCCTTCCCGGCGGCGCAGTCGGCGGCGCCGCTGGTGGCGCGGATCGCGGCGGAGTATCCGCTGGTCGACCTGTCGGTGCGGGAACCCGACATCGAGGCCGTCATCAGCCGCATGTACGCGGGGAAGGCAACCTCGTAGGCTGCTGTCCATGACGGACGAACTCCCGGCCGAACCCTCCGCCTCGCTCCCCGAGTTGCGCGCCTCCGACGCCGACCGCGAACAGGTCGCCGAAGTGCTGAGGGACGCCCTCGCCGAGGGCCGCCTGGACATGGCGGAGTTCGAGGAGCGGTTGGAGTCCACGTACAAGGCGCGTACGTACGGGGAGTTGGAGCCGATCACCCGCGATCTGCCCGCGGCGGGCGTCCCGGCCCCCGCTCCCGCCGTGTCGATGGTCAAGCGGCCCGCGGGCGCCGTCGGTACGGGGGACTGGGCGAGCCGGATCGTCGGCGGTGAGGGTACGTCCCGGTGGGGCGTCGCGGTCATGTCGGGGTTCGAGCGCAGGGGGCGCTGGACCGTGCCGAAGCGGTTCAACTGCTTCGCGTTCTGGGGCGGCGGTGTCGTGGACCTGCGCGAGGCGAACTTCGCGGACGGCGAGGTCGTGGTCAACTGCGTCGCCGTCATGGGCGGGTTGAACGTGGTCGTACCGCCGGGGGTCGAGGTCGTGGTCCGCGGGATCGGGATCATGGGCGGGTTCGACCACGGTCAGGAAGGTGTGGCGGGGGCGCCGGGCGCTCCGCGGGTCGTCGTGACGGGGTTCGCGTTCTGGGGCGGGGTGGGGGTGGAGCGGAAGCTCTCGAAGGCGGAGCGGCTGCGTCTGCGGGAGGAGCGGCGGCGGGAGAAGCTTGAACGCAAGGCCGCGCGACGGGACGAGCTGGAAGCGGGCCTGGACTGAGGGGGGTTCCCCCTCATGGCCCCCTGCGCTTCCGCGGGTTGTTCGTCGTCTGCGGGTGCGTCGTGGCTGGCCGCGCAGTTCCCCGCGCCCCTTGAAAGCTCGTGCCTCGGCTGCGGGACGGTGGGGGTTGCTCGCGCCGTTCCCCGCGCCCCTGAAGGGGCGTAGTCCCTGCTTGGGGGCGCGGGGAACGGCGCAGTCTCTTGGCTTTTAGGGGCGCGGGGAACTGCGCGGCCAGCCACGACGCACCCGCAGACGACGAACAACCCGCGGAAGCGCAGGGGGCCATGAGGGGGAACCCCCCTCAGTCCAGGCCCGCTTCCAGCTCGTCCCGTCGCGCGGCCTTGCGTTCAAGCTTCTCCCGCCGCCGCTCCTCCCGCAGACGCAGCCGCTCCGCCTTCGAGAGCTTCCGCTCCACCCCCACCCCGCCCCAGAACGCGAACCCCGTCACGACGACCCGCGGAGCGCCCGGCGCCCCCGCCACACCTTCCTGACCGTGGTCGAACCCGCCCATGATCCCGATCCCGCGGACCACGACCTCGACCCCCGGCGGTACGACCACGTTCAACCCGCCCATGACGGCGACGCAGTTGACCACGACCTCGCCGTCCGCGAAGTTCGCCTCGCGCAGGTCCACGACACCGCCGCCCCAGAACGCGAAGCAGTTGAACCGCTTCGGCACGGTCCAGCGCCCCCTGCGCTCGAACCCCGACATGACCGCGACGCCCCACCGGGACGTACCCTCACCGCCGACGATCCGGCTCGCCCAGTCCCCCGTACCGACGGCGCCCGCGGGCCGCTTGACCATCGACACGGCGGGAGCGGGGGCCGGGACGCCCGCCGCGGGCAGATCGCGGGTGATCGGCTCCAACTCCCCGTACGTACGCGCCTTGTACGTGGACTCCAACCGCTCCTCGAACTCCGCCATGTCCAGGCGGCCCTCGGCGAGGGCGTCCCTCAGCACTTCGGCGACCTGTTCGCGGTCGGCGTCGGAGGCGCGCAACTCGGGGAGCGAGGCGGAGGGTTCGGCCGGGAGTTCGTCCGTCATGGACAGCAGCCTACGAGGTTGCCTTCCCCGCGTACATGCGGCTGATGACGGCCTCGATGTCGGGTTCCCGCACCGACAGGTCGACCAGCGGATACTCCGCCGCGATCCGCGCCACCAGCGGCGCCGCCGACTGCGCCGCCGGGAAGGCGAGCCACTGCCGGGGCCCCTCGACCTTCACCACCCGCGCCGACTCCACGTCGATGGGCGGGAGTTCGCGCTCCAGGTCCACGACCAGTGTCCGCTCGCTCTCGCCGACCTCGTGCAGCCCGGCGGGCGGACCGTCGTACATCAGGCGTCCGTGGTCGATGACCATCACCCGCCGGCACAGCTGCTCGATGTCGGAGAGGTCGTGGGTCGTCAGGAGCACGGTCGTGCCGCGCTCCGCGTTGAGGTCCCGCAGGAACTCCCGCACCCGCACCTTGCTGACCACGTCGAGCCCGATCGTCGGCTCGTCGAGGTACAGCACCTCGGGGTCGTGCAGCAGCGCCGCCGCGATGTCCCCGCGCATCCGCTGCCCGAGCGAGAGCTGCCGTACGGGCACGTCCAGCAGTTCGCCCAGTTCGAGGAGTTCGACGCACCGGTCGAGGTTCTGCGCGTACCGGGCGTCCGGGATCCGGTACATGCGGTGCATCAGCCGGTACGAGTCGATCAGCGGGAGGTCCCACCATAGGGTGGTCCGCTGCCCGAAGACCACGCCGATGCGCTGGGCGAGCCGGGTGCGTTCACGGGAGGGGTCGATGCCCGCGACACGCAGGCGCCCGCCGCTGGGCGTGAGGATGCCGGTGAGCATCTTGATGGTGGTGGACTTGCCCGCGCCGTTCGGCCCGATGTAGCCGACCATCTCGCCGCGCGACACGGTGAAGGAGATCGAGTCGACCGCCCGCACCTGCCGCCGCTCACTGCGCAGGAAGCCGGTCTTCTTGCGTACGTCGAAGACCTTCTCCACGCCGTCGAGACTGATGAAGTCGGCGTCCAGGTCCGAGTCGGTCACGCCGGTGTCCGCGTGAGTGGATTTCATGTGCGGTCAACTCCCCGTGCTGCGGTACGAACGAAGGCCCGCCCGCCACGCGAGGCCCGAGAGCCCGCAGCAGACGACGGCCACGAGTGGCGACAGGAACGCGGTCCACCGCGGCAGGTCGAGCGGATACGGCAGCCCGAGCACGTACAGCGCGGGCAGCCAGTTGACGAAGGCCAGCGGCAGCACGAAGGTCACCCCGCGCACCAGGTCCTTCGCGAAGACGGTCGGCGGATACTGCAGCAGCGTGGTGCCGCCGTACGTGAACGAGTTCTGCACCTGGGACGCGTCCTGCGCCACGAACTGGAAGGCCCCGCCCGCCACGAACACCGACGAGAAGATGGCGGCCCCACTCGCCACCATCACCGGCATCAGCAATACCTTCGCCGGGGTCCAGTCGATGTCGACCACGGTGAGCGCGTACCCGAGGACCAGCAGCCCCTGGGTGATCCGGCCCAGGCGCCGCAGCGCGAACCGGTCGGCGGCGACCTGCGCGAGCACCGGCGCGGGGCGTACGAGCAGGGTGTCGAGCGTGCCGTCCCGCACCCGCTGCCCGAGCCGGTCCATCGAGCCGAGCGTCAGGTCGGCGACGCCGAACGCCGCGGTGGACAGCCCGTACAGGAACGCGACCTCGCCGAGCGAGTAGCCGCCGAGCTGGTCGACGCGCGAGAACATCAGCAGGATCGCGACGAAGTCGAGGACGGTCCCGGCGAAGTTGCCGAAGAGGGTCATCGCGAAGGAGGCGCGGTACGCCATCGTCGAGCGGATCCACATCCAGGCGATCAGCCGGTACGCCCGCAACCCGTCCACCAGCCGCGATGCGTACGTCGGCGCGGACCCGAAGCCGGTATCGGGTCCGGAGCCGGAGCCGGAGCTTGAACCGGTATCGCTGCCGGAGCCGGTACCGGAGCCGGTTTTCTCCCTCAGGTCAGCCACCTTGGACCACCACCCTCCGTGTCGCCGCCGACTGGACCAGACGGCCCACCGCCAGCAGCCCGACGGCCCAGGCGGCCTGGAAGGCGTACGTCCGCAGCAGCGCGAAGCCCGTGCGCTCCCCCAGCAGCACGTCCGCCGGGGTCTGGATCAGCGCCGACCAGGGCAGTACGCGGGCCAGTTCGCCGAGCGCGCCCGGGAAGACGTTCAGCGGCAGGGTCATCCCGGAGAAGAACAACCCGGCGAGGACGGCCAGTTGCTGCACCCCCGCCCCGTCCATGAACCAGAACGCCGCCAGCGCCACGAGATAGCGGATCGCGTAACTCACCAGGACCCCCAGCGCCACGGCGACGAGGAACGCCAGCCAGGTCCAGGCGTCCGCGGGCAGCGCGAGCTGGAAGACGAGCCCGCCGAACACCATCGGCACCACCCCGCGCCCCAGCAGCTGGAACGCGGCCCGTCCCGCGTCCGCCGCCAGCCACCAGGCCTGGAGGTCCGCGGGCCGGTAGAGGTCGATCGCGATGTCACCCGTACGGATTCTCTCGATCAGCTCGTCCTCGAAGCCGCCGCCCATCACCGCGACCACCGCCAGCAGCCCCTGCCCCACCCACACGTACGTCACCGCCTGGGCCTGGTCGTAGCCGCCGAGCCCGGGCCGCTCGTCCCACAGCGCGATGTACGTGTACGCCAGGATCAGCCCGAAGACCGTGTTGGTGAACACGCCCGCGGCGGTGGCCACCCGATAGGTCGCGTACCGCCGGAACCCGCCCGCCGCGACGGCCGCGTACAACCTCCAAGCCCGCACCACGAACCCTCTCCAGCCGTTCTGAGCCAAAGCGCTGGAGCCTAGTCCGGGGTCGGGGCCGCGTGCCAGGCATTTTCTCCCGGGACGCGTGCCACACACTGGGAACGATTCGCCGGATGGGACAGTCTTCAAGGGAGGGCGCAGCAGGCGTACGAGGGCGTACCAGACGTACGACGTGAAACGGGAGCACGGCACAAGATGAACGACCAGCCGCAGCCGCAGCAGCCGAGCGAGGGCTGGGCACCGAGAGATCCCGACTCCGCCTCGGCGGGCACACCGGGCACACCGGGCACACCGGGCAAGCCTGGGGAGCCGGGCAGCCCCGGGAAGCCGTCGGGGGCCTCACCGGACACGGCGCCGGCCGCATCGGCGGCACCGGCGGCCCCGGGCGGGTCGCCGGACGGCCCGGACACACCGGGCGCATCGGGCGGGTCGCCGGACGGCCCGGAGCCGCGGGACGACGCGACCGTCGCGCTGACGGCGGCGTCCGTCGACGCGGACGCCGCACCCGGCGAGCAGTCCGAGCAGGGCGAGCGGTCAGAGCAGGCCGGGAAGACCAAGAAGGCCAAGCGGCCCAAGCGCACCGGCTGGAGGCGGCTGATCCCGACCTGGCGGATGGTGCTCGGCACGTTCGTCGGCGTGATCCTGCTGCTCGTCGGCGCGTTCGCGCTCGGCTACTACCTGGTGAAGATCCCGTCGGCGAACGCGACCGCGATCAAGCAGAGCAACGTCTACCTGTACGCGGACGGCAGCCAGCTCGCCCGCGACGGCGAGGTCAACCGCGAGAACGTGGACCTGTCCCTGATCTCCAAGGACGCCCAGCACGCGGTGCTCGCCGCCGAGGACCGCGACTTCTACACCGAGTCCGCGGTCGACCCCAAGGCGATGCTCCGCGCGGGCTGGAACACGGCGACCGGCAAGGGCAAGCAGTCCGGCTCGACGATCACCCAGCAGTACGTGAAGAACTACTACCTGGCCCAGGAGCAGACGGTCACGCGGAAGGTGAAGGAGTTCTTCATCTCCATCAAGCTGGACCGGGAGAAGAGCAAGGACGACATCCTTGAGGGCTACCTCAACACCAGCTACTTCGGCCGCAACGCGTACGGCATCCAGGCCGCGGCCCAGGCCTACTACGGCGTCGACGCCAAGGGCCTGTCGGCCGGACAGGGCGCCTACCTGGCGGCGCTCCTGAACGCGCCGAGCGAGTACGACGTCGTCGCGCACCCCGAGAACAAGCCGGCCGCGCTGGCCCGCTGGAACTACGTGCTCGACGGCATGGTCAAGAAGAAGTGGATCAGCGAGTCGGAGCGCGCCGGCGTCGAGTTCCCCGCGCCCAAGGAGACGGTGGTCGCGGCCGGCATGTCGGGCCAGCGCGGCTACATCGTCAAGGCCGTCAACGACTACCTCGCCGACAACAAGATCCTCGGCGAGGACGCGCTGAACGCGGGCGGCTACCGCATCACGACCACCCTGCAGAAGCCCAAGCAGGACGCCTTCGTGAAGGCCGTCGACGACCAGGTGATGGACGAGCTCGACAAGAAGAACCGCAAGGTCGACAACTACGTCCGCGCGGGCGGCGCCTCCATCGACCCGAAGACCGGCAAGGTCCTCGCGATGTACGGCGGCATCGACTACACGAAGCAGTACTACAACAACGCCACGCGCCGGGACTACCAGGTCGGCTCGATCTTCAAGCCGTTCGTGTTCACCTCGGCCGTGCAGAACGACTCGGTCACCCAGGACGGCCGCACGATCACCCCGAACACCGTCTACGACGGCACGAACAAGCGGCCCGTGCAGGGCTGGGACGGCGGCACGTACGCCCCGGAGAACGAGGACCAGGTCTCGTACGGCCAGATCCCGGTCCGTACCGCCACCGACAAGTCCGTCAACTCCGTGTACGCGCAGATGGCCGTGGACGTCGGCTCCGCGAAGGTCGAGCAGACCGCCGTCGACCTGGGCATCCCGGCCGACACCCCCGACCTGAACGCGTCCCCGTCCATCGCGCTCGGCACGGCCACCGCGAGCGTCCTCGACATGGCGGAGGCGTACGCGACCCTCGCCAACCACGGCAAGCACGGCACGTACACGATGATCGAGAAGGTCACCAAGGACGGCTCCGAGGATGTGAAGCTGCCGGAGCAGGCGACCGAGCAGGCCGTCAGCCGGGAGTCCGCCGACACGACGACGTCGATCCTGCAGAGCGTCGTCGAGGGCGGTACGGGTACGGCCGCGCAGGCCGCCGGGCGTCCCGTGGCGGGCAAGACGGGCACCGCGGAGGACGACAAGGCGGCCTGGTTCGCGGGCTACACCCCGAACCTCGCCACGGTCGTCGCCGTGATGGGCCAGGACCCCGACACCGGCGCCCACAAGTCGCTGTACGGGGCGCTCGGGCAGGCCCGTATCAACGGCGGCGGGTATCCGGCGCAGATCTGGGCCCAGTACACGAAGGCCGCGCTGAAGGGGGTCGCGGTCAAGGACTTCGACCTGAACCTCCAGGACGGCGCCGAGGAGCAGGAGCTCCCGTCCGCCGACCCCGACGAGGACGCGACCGCCACGGGCGGCACCACCACGGACGGCGGTACGACCACCGGCGGCGAGGAGACACCGGGCACCCAGGGCCAGGACAACGGCGGCACCACCACCGACGGGGGCACCACCGACACCGGCGGTACGACCACCGACGGCGGTGGCACCACCACGGGCGGCGGCACCACCGGCACCGGCGGCACGACGACCGACGGCGGCGCGACCACGGACGGCGGCACGGGCGGTACCACCGGGGACGGCGGCGCGACGACGGACGGCGGCACGGGCGGCACCACCGGGGACGGCGGGGTCGGGAGCACGGGGACGACGTTCGGGGACTTCCCGTAGCCGGTGTGCTGCTGAGGTAGTGGTCGGCTGCTAGTGACCGGAGGTCGCCTTCAGCCCGACCACCGCCACCAGCAGCAGACAGACGAAGAAGATCCGGGCGGCGGTCGTCGGTTCACCGAGCACCGCCATGCCGTACACCGCCGCTCCGGCCGCGCCGATGCCCACCCAGACGCCGTACGCGGTACCGATGGGGAGCGTCTTCGCGGCATACGACAGCAGCAGCATGCTGGCGACGATGCCGGCACCGGTGAGCACGCTGGGCACGAGCCGCGTGAACCCCTCGGTGTACTTCATACCGACCGACCAGCCGACTTCGAGCAGACCGGCGACGACCAGCAGGACCCAGGCCATGGGGCACCTCCGTGAAGGAATCAACAGGGGGTGCGTCGTCTTTGCCTGTCCCGGTACGGCGCGTCTCGTCGGGTTGTCTCCACGGTAGCAAGGAGCAGACGGAAGGGGCTGGTGACGATGGTCACC
>NZ_JBHWZP010000250.1:0-14048 GCF_042728395.1 Streptomyces sp. NPDC060205 | reverse complement strand
GAGTCGGCGTCCGCCGCTGATCGGGCGGGCGTCCACCGAAGATCTACGGGCTGGGGGTGAACGGCGGGCGACGCACCAGGCGCCGCCCGCCCTCACTCAACCGTGACGCTGGATCGTCAGGCCTGCTCGGCCGCGGCCGGCTTCTCGGCCTCGGCCTCGGCGGGGGCCTCGGCGGCAGCCGGAGCCTCGGCCTCAGCGGCGGGGGCCTCGGCGTCGGCGGCCGGAGCCTCGGCGGCGGGCGCCTCGGCAGCGGTCTCGTCGGCCTTCTTCTCGCCGCCCTCAAGCAGGTCGCGCTCCCACGCGGCGAGCGGCTCGCCGGCGGCCTTGTCACCCTCGGCGGCCTTGCCGGCGCCGGAGCGGGCGATGAGGCCCTCGGCGACGGCGTCGGCGATCACGCGGGTGAGCAGGGTGACGGAGCGGATCGCGTCGTCGTTGCCCGGGATCTTGTAGTCGACCTCGTCGGGGTCGCAGTTGGTGTCGAGGATGGCGACGACCGGGATGTTGAGCTTCCGGGCCTCACCGACCGCGATGTGCTCCTTCTTGGTGTCCACGATCCAGACGGCGCTGGGCACCTTGGACATCTCGCGGATACCGCCGAGGGTCTTCTCCAGCTTGGCCTTCTCGCGGGAGAGGACGAGCAGCTCCTTCTTGGTGAGGCCGGACGCGGCCACATCCTCGAAGTCGATCTGCTCAAGCTCCTTGAGGCGCTGCAGACGCTTGTAGACGGTCGAGAAGTTGGTGAGCATGCCGCCCAGCCAGCGCTGGTTCACGTAGGGCATGCCGACGCGGGTCGCCTGCTCGGCGATGGCCTCCTGCGCCTGCTTCTTCGTGCCGACGAACATGACCGTGCCGCCGTGGGCGACGGTCTCCTTGACGAACTCGTAGGCGCGGTCGATGTACGACAGCGACTGGAGCAGGTCGATGATGTAGATGCCGTTGCGCTCGGTGAAGATGAAGCGCTTCATCTTCGGGTTCCAGCGACGGGTCTGGTGACCGAAGTGGACGCCGCTTTCCAGCAGCTCCCGCATCGTGACGACGGCCATGGCCGTACTCCTTGGTGTTCTCGGTTGTGCCGCGTCCGCCGGACGGCGGTCGCGCCTGACGCCCGCATTGCGCCTTGCCACGAGGGACCGAGGGGCGCTGACACCGGCTGTTTGACGGCCTGATGTCGGGGCGTGCGAAGTCGACCCGGTGACCCGGATCGCCACAAGAAGTGTACGGGACCCACGGGGTGCCGGGTGACGCCGCTGTCCACAACCGACGGGTACTCCACAGATCCCGGCCATGATCCCTTTTTTCATGCCGTTCGAGGCACGGTTCTCGCATGCGAGCAGATCGTTTTCTTCGTACGGGGCCGGTGCCGCGGCCTGCCGTCACGGTGCCGCTCACGAGGGTGCGCGCCATGAGGGTGCACACCATGGCGTCGGCGGCCGCCGTGCTGGTGCTCGGCCTGCTGCTGGGCCTCGCCCTCGGCGGCGGACCTGCGGCCGTCGCCCGTGCGGGCGTCGGCGTCGGCGTCGGCGTCGGCGACACCGGCGCGGATGCCGGTGGGGGTTCCGGCGGAGGTCGTGGCGGCACGGACACGCCAGTCCCGCCGGTCCCGCCGGTTCCCGCCGTCGGCCGTGCCTGGCCGGTGGGGTCACGCCCGCCGGTGACCCGCGGCTGGGAGCCACCGGCGACCGTCTACGGCCCTGGCCACCGGGGCGTCGATCTCACCGCGGCCCCCGGCACCCCGGTCAGGGCCGTCGCG
Organism: Streptomyces sp. NPDC060205; assembly: GCF_042728395.1. Lineage (NCBI taxonomy): Bacteria > Bacillati > Actinomycetota > Actinomycetes > Kitasatosporales > Streptomycetaceae > Streptomyces > Streptomyces sp. NPDC060205. Next base: position 12,298 of record NZ_JBHWZP010000250.1, on the reverse strand, counting down.
CCCGGCCGCGTCTCCTTCGCCGGCCGGGTCGCGGGCCGCGGGGTCGTCTCCGTGGAACTGACCGGCACGGGCACCCCGCCCCTGCGCACGACGTACGAACCGGTGGCGGCGACGCTGAAGAAGGGCGCCGAAGTGACCGCGGGCGAGGTGGTGGGCGTACTGGAACCGCCGACGTCCCACTGCCCGATGTCATGCCTGCACTGGGGCCTGCGCCGCGGGGACACCTACCTGGACCCGCTGTCACTGCTGCCCCCATGGCTGCTGACCAGGGGCCCGTCCCGCCTGCTACCGGTCACGGGAATCCCGGAGCCGGAGCCCGAGCCGGATGCGGCGCCGGAAGGGGGCCCGGCACCGAAAGCAGGAGCGAGCACGGGAACCAACGCGAGAACGAGCACGGGAGCGGGCGCGAGAGCAGGAGCGGGAGCCAGCGCAGGGGCGGGAGCCAGCGCAGGGACGGGAGCCAGCACAGAAGCGCAAGGCAGAGCAGGCGCGGGACCGGCGTGACGCAGCCGCACTCAGCCGCGCACGCCCCGCAGAGCCATCGACACCGCGGCCTCGGTGATCACCCCGGGCTCCTCGGCCGCACCGAGTTCGATCCTGCGCACCGCCGCGTCCGCGATCCCCTGGAGGAGCATCGCGGCCATCCGGGGCTGCTCGTGCCCCATGTCCCGCAACGCCTCCACGATCATCGCGACGAGCCCGCCGTGCGCGGCGCGGATCTTCTCGCGCGCACCGGCGTCGAGTTCGCTCGCGGAGATCGCCACGACGGCCCGGTGCCGCCGGTCCCCCACCAGGGCGAGCTGGCTGCGGACGTACGCCTCGACCTTGCCCTCGGGTGTCCCGGCCAGCGACATCGCGGTCTCGACCTCAGCCGCCCAGAGCGGGAAGTCGACCTCGCAGAGCTCTTCGACCACCGCCGCGCGGGATCGGAAGTACTCGTACACGGAGGACCGCGCGAGCCCCGTTCGCTCGGCGAGCGCCGGGAACGTCAGGGCCTCGGTCCCGCCCTCGGACAGCAGGGACCGCGCAGCGTCCAGCAGGGCGGCTCGCTGCATCGACCGGTGCTCGGCCACGGAGGCCGCTCGAATCCTTGGCACGCCCCCCACTTTACGGACGCCCCGCGCGGGACGGGAGACTCTCGCCCGTCACCACCTCGATCAGTCGCCGATCGGCGGCACGGACCCGAAGGATTTTCACCCGCCGGACCAGCCTGCGAAACGGCTCCCGCACGCCAGGGAGAAGCCCCGGCGCGGGACGGTTCCGCGAGGTCAGCGGGACGGGACCGACAAACACGGGCGGCAGACGCCGGCCTGCGGACTGCGGACTGCGGGCGGCGGGCGGCGGGCGGCGAACCAGCGGGCGGCAAGAGCGGCGGCCGGCGATGGGCGGGCTCAGCGCCCGAAGCTCGCCAGTTTCGCCCGGAGCTGGAGCACGGACTTGGTGTGGATCTGGCTGACGCGGCTCTCCGTGACCCCGAGCACATTGCCGATCTCGGCGAGTGTGAGGCCCTCGTAGTAGTAGAGGGTCACCACGGTCTTCTCCCGCTCGGGCAGCGTATTGATGGCCCGCGCCAGGAAACGCCGCAGCTCACGGTCCTCCGCGACCTCCACCGGATTGTCGGCCGCGGTGTCCTCAAGGGTGTCCATCAGGCTCAGCCGGTTGCCGCCCTCCCCGCCGACATGCAGCAGCTCCTCCAGGGCCACGACGTTGGCCAGCGACAACTGGCCGAACACCGCGTGCAGTTCGTCGACCGCGATCCCCATCTCGGCGGCCACCTCGCACTCCGAGGGCGTGCGCCGCAGCCGCGCCTCCAGCGTCGCGTAGGCCCGCTCGACATTGCGCGCCTTCTGCCGCACGGACCGGGGGATCCAGTCCAGTGCCCGCAGTTCGTCGATCATCGCGCCGCGGATCCGCGTGATCGCGTACGTCTCGAACTTGATCTCCCGCTCGATGTCGAACTTCTCGATGGCGTCGATCAGCCCGAACACGCCCGACGAGACGAAGTCCGCCTGCTCCACATTCGGGGGCAGCCCCACGCTCACCCGGCCGGCGACGTACTTCACCAGCGGCGAGTAGTGCAGGATCAGCTGCTCGCGCAGCCGCCCGTCGCCCGTGGTCTTGTACGACCTCCACAGCTCGTCGAGCGTCGAGGGGGCGGGCGGCCGCACGCCGCCGTCACGGGCGGCGGGGGGAACCGCCGCCGCCCGGTCGGACCCGGAGGTGTGCTGGGGCATGCGTAGCCTTGTGCCGTTCTGCAGTGAACTGTGAGTAACTGCGTGAGCTGTCGGTCTGATGTCGAGTTGCCTGTCTGAGTCGGAATCCATGTGAGCGTAGCGTGACTGGGGAGTCGCAGTGTGCGAACGGTGCTGGACTCACCGTGCGCAGATACGTTCCGCTGGACGTCCCGTGGGGGCATGGCCGTCGCCGTGCGTGATCACCACGAAGCGTCAACTGACGGAAATCCCGGGGACTTCGGGGGGTAGCCCGGACGGCCGAACACTCTCGGTCAGCGTCACCTCCGATCCGTGCCGATGGACAGAGCGGCCTGGCGTGTCAACTTCCAGCCGTCGCCGTGTCGTTCGACGAAGCCAAGTGAGCGGAGTTCGTACAGTCTCGCGACCACGTCGTCCTCGGACGTCCCGGCGTCCCTGGCGATCTCCTGTCGCGAGGCCGCCTCCCGGGCCGGCAGCGCGGCCAGCACCCGGGCGGCCTCCGGGTCCAGCAGGTCGCGCGGCAGCACCGGTCCGCGCCGGGCCGGGGCCAGTTCACCCATGTCGCCGACCAGCTCGGCGACTTCCGCGGCGTCGGTGACCAGCACCGCGTCCCCGCGCAGGAGTTCGTGCACACCCGCGGAGAGGCCGCTGGTGACCGGACCCGGTACTCCTATCGTGAATCTGCCCAGCCGCTGAGCGGCCCGGGCGGTCGCCAACGCACCGCTCCGGTACGCCGCCTCGACGACCACCGTGCCGCGCGTCAGCGCCGCGATGACCCGGTTCCGCAGGATGAACCTGCTCGGGGTCGGATGGTCGCCGGGCGGCAACTCCCCGACCACCAGACCCTGTTCGGCGATCCTGGTGATCAACTGCGTGTGGCCGCGCGGATAGGGCCGGTCGACCCCGCAGGCGAGCACGGCGACGGTGGCACCGCCCGCGCCGAGGGCGCCCCGGTGCGTCGCGCCGTCCACGCCGTAGGCACCTCCCGAGACCACGACCCACCCCCGCTCCGCGAGTCCGGCGCCGAGCGCCGACGCCATGTGGGCGCCGTACTCGGTGCAGGCCCGTGCCCCCACGACGGCGACGGAGCGCAGTGCCCATATCCGCAGGCTGGGCAGCCCTCGCACCCACAGCCCGACGGGCCTCGCGTCCCCCAGGTCGTCGAGCTGGGCCGGCCACTCGGCGTCGCCGGGGCACACGAACCGTGTCCCGCTGTCCCGTGCCACCGCGAGGTCCCGCTCCGGGTCCGCCCGCTCGGCCCGTGCCCGCAGGCCCGCCCATCTGACGTCCGTCACACCCGGCAGCTGCTGTCCGCCCCCGGCGAGGCGCCGGACCACCTCCTGCGTTCCGCATTCGCGGAGCCATCGCCCGCAGACCTCGTCCCCCGGTTCGACGACCCGTGCGAGGAAGGCCCGGTGGAGCCGCTCCCCGTCCCCGCCCGCTCCACCCACCGGGAAGTTCTGGTTCACCGGGAGGCCCCGATCGCCATCGGCACCCCCCGGGGAACCCCGGTGCGCAGTTGCAGCGCGAGCGTCACGTCCGCCACCCCCGGCCGGTCCCGGCCGGCGAGGTCCGCGACGGTCCAGGCGACCCGCAGGACGCGGTCGAGCCCCCGGGCGGTGAGCACACCGCGCTCCAGACTGCGCTCCGCCTCGTCCATGGCGCCCGGGGACGCGTACCACCGGCTGCGGAGTTCACGGCCCGGGACCTCGCTGTTCGTGCGCCAGGGGGTGTCCGTCAGGCGTGCGGCGGCCCTCGCCCTGGCCTCCCGCACCCGGTCGGCGACCGTCTCGGTGGTCTCGCCCCGCGCGCCCCGCTCCGTCAGCTGGGCACGCGTGACGCGGTCCACCTCCACCCTTAGGTCGACGCGGTCGAGCAGTGGTCCGGAGAGCCGGGCCTGATAGCGGCGGATCGTGGAGGGCGAGCACTCGCACAGGGAGTCCCGCTGCGAGAAGCGGCCGCAGGGGCAGGGGTTGGCGGCGAGGACCATCAGGAACCGTGCCGGGAAGCGCACGACACCCGCGCTGCGGGCGATCACCACATGCCCGGACTCCAGAGGCTGACGCAGTGCGTCGAGGGCCCGGCTGCTGAACTCCGGGGTCTCGTCCAGAAAAAGAATTCCCCTATGGGCGAGCGACACCGCCCCCGGCCGTGCCACCCCCTGGCCGCCGCCGACCAGGGCCTGCATGGTCGCCGAGTGGTGCGGGGCGCAGTAGGGGGCGACGTCGACCAGGGGTTTGCCCGGTGGCAGCAGGCCCGCGACCGAGTGGACGGCCGTGACCTCAAGGGACTCGCTCCGGCCGAGCCGCGGCAGGATGGCGGGCAGCCGTTCGGCGAGCATGGTCTTGCCCGCTCCCGGCGGCCCCTCCAGGAACAGATGGTGTCCGCCGGCCGCGGCGACCTCCACCGCGGTCCGTGCCGAGAGCTGGCCGACGACGTCGGCGAGGTCGTGCTCGTGGTCGTGGTGCGTGGCGCCCATGCTGTGCATTCCGGTGGCCGCGCCCGTGCCCGGCATGCGCAGGCCGGCGAGCGGATCGGTCCGGCCCTGCTCGTCAGGGTCCTCGTCGGGCACCGGTTCGTCGGTGAGGACCGCGATGAGCTGGCGGAGGCTGCGGACGCCGAGCACGGACACACCGGGCACCAGGGAGGCCTCGGCTGCCGCGCTCTCCGGTACCACCACCTGTTCGTATCCCGCCTCGGCGGCGGCCAGCACGGCCGGCAGCACTCCTCGTACCGGCCGGACCCGGCCGTCCAGGCCCAGCTCTCCGATCATGACGATGTCGGCGAGCACGCGGGGATCGATGCGCTCCGAGGCGCCGAGGGCCGCGCAGGCGATGGCGAGGTCGAATCCGCTGCCGCCCTTCGGGACCGAGGCCGGGCTGAGGCCCACCGTGAGCTTCTTCTGCGGCCACTCGCCGCCGGAGTTGACCACGGCCGCCCTCACGCGGTCCTTGCTCTCCGTCAGGCTCTTGTCGGGCAGCCCCACCAGCGTGAACGCCGCGACTCCCGGCTCCAGGTCCGCCTGGACCTCGACGACGACACCGTCCACGCCCACGAGGGCCACCGAGCACGTACGCGCGAAGCCCATCAGGCCGCCCCTCGCACGTGCTCCACGACGGGGGCGCCGCGGTCGGGCAGCAGGACACCCACGACGTCGATGCGGACGCCGCCGGGTGGCGCCCCTCCGTGTTCCTGCAGCCAGCGCTCGGCGAGGCCGCGCAGCCGCTCGGCCTTGACGGGGGTCACGGCGGCCATCGGATGCTCGAAGGGCCCCGCACGGCGGGTCTTGACCTCGCAGACGACCAGCGCGTCGCCGTCGCGGGCCACGATGTCGATCTCGCCGGTCCGGCCCGCGCGCCAGTTGCGCTGCAGGACCGTCATGCCGGCCTCGGCCAGCCGCCGCGCGGCCAGGTCCTCGCCGTACCTGCCGAGTGCGTTGCGCGCCTTGGACGCGTGGGGCGCCCCGGAAACCTTGGATGCCCTGGATACCTTGGATGCCTTGGAAGTCTTCATGTCGGCACCACCTCCGGCGCCAACACTGAGCCCCTCGCGATCCACTGTTGGATCTTGGTGGACGGCCGCTCGACTGTGGACAACTCAGTCACCCGTACGAGCGGCCGCCGTAGGACTTACGGGATCGTCAGCCCCGTCCCGACTGCCCGGTCCTAGCTGCTCGGCAGTTCGAGGTCGCTCTTGTTCAGCTCCTCGATGTTCACGTCCTTGAATGTGAGGACGCGTACCTGCTTCACGAACCGAGCAGGTCGGTACATGTCCCACACCCAGGCATCCGCCATGGACACCTCGAAAAACACCTCGCCCTGAACCGAGTGCACCTGCATCTCGTAATCGTTGGTGAGGTAGAAGCGCCGTTCGGTCTCGATCACATATTTGAACAGACCGACGACATCGCGGTACTCCCGGTAGAGCTTCAGCTCCATCTCGGTCTCGTACTTTTCGAGGTCCTCGGCGCTCATGGCATGTTCCCCTTCAGCCGTGCGTCCCCCTATTGTGCGCCAGCCCCGCGAGCCCCTAGACGATTTCCGTGTCGAGGGTCTCGGGCCTGGCCGGGGGCCCTTCGTCGAGCAGCCTGAGCAGCAGCTCGGCGAGTCTGGTCGGATACACCGTCTCATGTGCCCGGGCAAGTTCCCGGCACGTCCACCAGCGCGCTCCGGCGACACTGCGCCGTTCCAGCTCGGTCAGCCCCGTCGCCCGGGTCGCCGTCTGCGTCGTACGGCCCAGGAAGTACCACTCGTCCTGGTCCCAGCGACGCCCCGCGAACGGGAACGAACAGGTCCGCCGCCACAGCACCGGACCCAGCTCGACCTCGGTGATGCCGGTCTCCTCCGCGACCTCCCGCAGGGCGGCCTCTTCGCGTGTCTCGTCGCCCTCCACACCGCCGCCCGGCGTGAACCACCAGTCGTCCGACGGGTCCTCCGGCTCGTGCCCGTGCAGCAGCAGGATGCGGTCCCGCGGGTCCAGCAGCACCACCCGGGCGACCTTCCGCAGCTCACCGAGGTCACCGGCGGCCGGCACCGACGCGTCAGCCGGCAAGGGCCCGCTCCCCCGCCCCCGTACGGCTGCGGCGGCGTGCCGACCGGTTGGCGACCGGCCCGTACGCGGCCCCGCCGAGGACGAGTACCGCGCCCGCCACGACCGCCGCGAGGACCAGCCGCAGGGGCCCCGGCTCGGAGATGCCGCCGAGCGTCTCGAAGCCGGTGGGGCGGGCCAGCATGCCGTTCATGGGCCAGGCCACCGCGTCGACGCGCGCGTTCACCGCGCTGCGCGGCACCGTGCCGTTGCCGGCCTCCGTCAGATGGGCGGTGGAGTCCAGCGAACCGCTGCGCTCGTCACCGAGCAGGAAGAGCCGGTCCTTGGGCACCTCGATGGAGGGGATCGTGGACGACTCGGCCGCGCTGCCCTTCGGCAGATACGGTTCCTCGATCTTCTTGCCGTTGACGGTCAGCTTGTCCTGCGTACAGCAGGCGACCGTGTCCCCGCCGACGGCGACGACCCGCTTGACCATGGGCATGTCGCCCCAGGTGGACTGCTTGAAGACGACGACGTCACCGCGCTGCACCTCGGAGCCGTCGATCCGCTCGGCGAGCACGCGGTCGCCGCCCGCGATGGTGGGCGACATCGAGTCGGTCGGCACGGTGTAGGGCTGGTAGACGACCGCTCCCCAGGCGAATCCACCGAGGAAGAGCACACAGCCGAGGGCCACGGCCAGCCCCGACAGCTTGCTGCCGAGCCGTCCGCGGCCCTCGTCCGTACGACTTGTCCCGCTCATCCCAGTGCTCCCCAACTCGGAGAATCGACCTCGCGGCCCAGGTCGGACCGCGGAAGATCGGCGTCTGGGACGGCACCCTACCCGGCGGTACGCGACCCAGAAACCCTGGTGTTCCCGACGGTAAGGCGACGCCTGCGCCACAGCACCAGCGGCAGCGCGCCCGCGAGTCCGAGCGCACCCGGAGCGGCGGCGGTCAGGTTCTGGTCGAAGGTGTCCGGCACCGGAAGCGTCGACCAGCGGGTGGGCGGCCAGGCGACGACGATCGCACGGCCCACCACGTTGTCCACGGGCACGAAGCCCTGGTGCTTGTCCTGCTGGTGGTAGCGGGAGTCCAGCGAGTTCTGCCGGTGGTCTCCCATGACCCAGATTTTGCCTTCGGGAACCTTCACCTTGAACTGGCCGCCGGCGTCGTCCATGGTGCACGGCGTGTTCCCCGGGTACACATAGGGCTCGTTCAGCGCCTTGCCGTTGACCTTCAGCGGGCCGGTGCCCTTGCATTCGACGGTGTCGCCTGCGACGCCGACGACGCGCTTGATGAGGTCCTTCTCCTCGGCGGAGGGCATCAGGCCGATCCAGCTGAGGGCCGTCTGGATCGCGTTCGGGCTGGGCGTCGGCTCGCCCGCCAGCCACTTGTCGGGGTCGTTGAAGACGACGACCTCGCCGCGCTCGGGCTCCGAGCCGAACCACGGGGTCAGCTTGTCGACCAGGACGCGGTCACCCTGCTGAAGGGTGTTCTGCATCGAGTCCGAGGGGATCGAGAACGCCTGCACCAGGAAGGACTTGATCAGCAGCGCGAGAACCAGCGCGATGCCGATGAGCAGGGGGAGTTCCTTCCAGAAGGACCGCGGCTTCTTGGGCGCCGGGGTGGTCCCGTCGGAGTCCCGCCCGTCACCGCCCGTGCCGTCGCCGGAGTCATCTCCGGGGGCCACGGCGTCCTCGCCGGCCGGCGGGGCCGACTCTTCGGGTCGTCCCGGTCGTTCCTCGGGCCCCTCGTGTCCGGATCGTGCGCCGACCGCCAAATCCCCCACATCCACTCCTCACTCCGTGCCGCCGCCCGCGCCGGATACGACGCAGGCCCACCACTCCCATAACGAGCGGGAGTTCCGCAGGGGTCGGGAGCGGGATCAATCCATATCGATCCGCGGTGGCCACCCTATGCGACGTGTCGAGTGCGGTGGTCGCTCCGCCGGCCACGTCGGGCACGGACGCGTAGGTGTCGGGTTCCTTGAGCTGAGTCCAGTGCCCGATGGGCCAGGCGATGACCATGGCGCGGCCCACGACGTCCTCGGAGATGGTGCCGTTGTACTTCTCGGTGCGGTGGAAACGGGAGTCGGCGGAGTTGGACCGGTGGTCGCCCATCACCCACAGGCGGCCCACCGGCACCTTGACCTCGAAGACCAGCGAGGAGGGTTTGTCGCCGGGGTTGATGTAGGGCTCGTCGAGCGGCATGCCGTTGACGGTGACGCGGCCCTGGGTGTCGCAGCACTTGACGGTGTCGCCGCCGACCGCGACGACCCGTTTGATCAGGTCCCGGTCGTTGTCGGAGGGCAGCAGACCGATGAAGGTCAGTGCCTCCTTGACCTGCTTGACGACGATCGGGTCCTCCTTCTTCGCCGTCGGCTGTTCGTCCTCCAGCCAGCCGCCGGGGTCCTTGAAGACGACGACGTCGCCGCGCTCGGGCTTCGAGCCGAACCACGGGGTCAGCTTGTCGACCAGGACACGGTCGCCGATCCGGATCGTCTGCTCCATGGAGCCCGAAGGGATCACGAAGGCCTGGACGAGGAACGTCTTCAGGACGAGCGCGATGAGCAGCGCGACGCCGATCAGGAGAGGTATCTCCTTGATCGCGGAGCGCTGCCTGCGCCGCTTGACCCGCCGGGCCAGCTTGCGCCGGTCGGCCCGGCCGGGCATGACGGGGCCGCCCGTGCGCCGGGAGCCCGTGGGCAGGAGGTCCTCCGCGGCACTGTGGGTGCCGCGGGGCTTGCCGCGATTACCCATGGACACCGTCCACGGCCTTGCGCCCGCCGGCCCCGGGAGAGTTCGCCGGAAGGAGGGCCGGCAGGACCGCCGGGAGGAGCGAGCCCGCGGCGTCGGGCACGCGGGCGTAGCCGTCGGCCCGTCTCAGGCCGGTCCAGTGCCCCAGCGGCCAGGCGATCCAGTCGGCTCTGCCGATCACGTCGCCGACGGGGATCATGCCGCCGCCCGGGGAGCCGAGGTGGTCACGGGAGTCGCTGGAGTCGCCGCGGTGGTCACCCAGGACGAACAGGGTGCCGTCGGGGACGGCGACGTCGAAGGACACTTCGGACGGCTCGTTCCCCGGGTACAGAAACGTCGACTCGTCGACCGAGCGGCCGTTCACCTCGATCCTCCCCTGCCTGTCGCAGCAGACCACATGGTCTCCCCCCACGCCGACCACACGTTTGATGTAGTCGGCGTCGCCGAAGTAACCGGTGCCGTCGAACACGACGACGTCACCGCGCCTCGGCTCAGCACCGAAACGGTACGCCAACTTATTTACGAGAACGCGGTCCCCGATCCTCAATCCCGGCTCCATCGAGCCACTGGGAATTTCGAACGGCTGGATCACGAACCGGGTGAGCAACAGCAGGGAGAACAGACAGAACAGCACGGTCAGGGTGATCCGCCCGCCCGGCAGCCAGTCGGCGGCCCGGGCCACCAACGCGAAACGCGACCGTTCCTCCGCCCCCTGTGTGTCCGAGATCTCCTCGGACATGACGGGGTGGGAGGAGCGGTCGCGCTCCGTGTGCTGTGCTTCGGCGTCCATGTGGGCCAGATGCTATCCGGCCCTGACGAGGGACCCGGAGTGAGCTCAGTTGTCGCGCTTCTCCTTGATCTTCGCGGCCTTGCCGCGCAGCTCACGGAGGTAGTAGAGCTTCGCGCGACGCACGGCGCCGCGGCTGACGAGCTCGATCTTCTCGACGATCGGGGTGTGCACGGGGAAGGTGCGCTCGACGCCGACGGAGAAGGAGACCTTGCGGACCGTGAAGGTCTCACGGACACCGGCGCCCTGGCGGCGGATGACTACACCCTTGAACTGCTGCACACGCGAGCGGTTGCCCTCGATGACGCGGACGTGGACGTTGACGGTGTCACCCGGGCGGAAGGCCGGGACGTCGCTGCGCAGCGACGCTGCATCGACGGACGCGAGCAGGTTGGACATGATCGTCTGCTTTCTTCGCCGATGCCACAGGTCATCGACGGAAGTCGGTGTTTCCAGAAGGTGGGCTGTTCTCGTCGGGGCGGGCGTCGTGTCCCCCTGTGGCAGGGGCGCACGCCGGACGACGTACAGCAGCGGCCTATTCTTCCACGGTGTCGGGCCTGCGCCCAAATCGGCCGTCGGGCCCGGGCTGCCAGCCCAGGATCGAGAGCATTTCGCGGTCCTTCTTGTCGAAGGCGGCGGGGTCGCAGCGCTCGATGAGGTCCGGTCTGTTGGCGGTGGTGCGCCGCAGCGCCTCGTCCCGGCGCCAGCGGGCGATCCTGCCGTGGTGGCCGCTGACCAGCACGTCCGGGATCTCCCGGCCGCGCCACCGGGGCGGCTTCGTGTAGACCGGCCCCTCCAGGAGGTTCGCCATGGCTCCCGGCGCGAACGAGTCGTCGCGGTGCGACTCGGCGTTGCCGAGGACGCCGGGCAGCAGCCGCGCCACGGCCTCCGTGACGACCAGGACGGCCGCCTCGCCGCCGGCCAGCACGTAGTCGCCGATGGAGACCTCGTACACGGGCATGCGGGTCGCGTACTCGTCGATGACGCGGCGGTCGATGCCCTCGTAGCGGGCGGGCGCGAAGACCAGCCAGGGGCGCTCGGAGAGCTCGACGGCGAGTTCCTGGGTGAAGGGACGGCCGCTGGGCGTGGGGACGACCAGGACGGGTCCCTGGGAGCCCGTCTCGTAGCCGTCGGCGAGGACGGAGTCCAGTGCGTCGCCCCAGGGTCCGGTCTTCATGACCATGCCGGGGCCGCCGCCGTACGGGGTGTCGTCGACCGTGTTGTGGCGGTCGTAGGTCCACTCCCGCAGATCGTGCACGTGCACGTTCAGCTGTCCACGCGCGCGTGCCTTGCCCACGAGGGAGACGTTCAGGGGGTCCAGGTACTCGGGGAAGATCGTGAGGACGTCGAGCCGCATCAGGCGCCGGCCTCACCGGAGGAGTCGGAGGGATCTGACGAATCGGTGTCCGCGTCCCTGGCGGAGGCGATCTCCGCGCGGTCGTCGATCAGTCCGGGCGGCGGGTCGATGACGGCGCGCTGCTTCTCCAGGTCGATCTCGACGACGATCTCCTCGACGAACGGGATCAGCACCTCGGTCCCGTCCGGCCGCTCGACCACGAAGAGGTCCTGGGAGGGCAGGTGCGAGATCTCGGTGAGCCGCCCGACCTCGGTGCCGTCCGTCAGGACGACGTCCAGGTCCATGAGCTGGTGGTCGTAGTACTCGTCCGGGTCCTCGGGCGCCTCGTCCGGGTCGACGTCGGCGATCAGCAGGGTGTTGCGCAGCGCCTCGGCGCCGTTGCGGTCGCGCACCCCCGCGAAACGCAGCAGGAGACGGCCGCTGTGCACCCGTCCCGTCTCGATGGTCAGCGGACCGGCCGAGGCGGGGTCCGTGGCCAGGACGGCACCGGGCGCGAGCCGCAGCTCCGGCTCGTCGGTACGTACCTCGACGGTGACCTCGCCCTTGATGCCATGGGCGCGGCCCACCCGCGCGACTACCAGCTGCACTTGCTTGATCTCCTGTCGTGTGTCCACGGTTTCGGCGCGTGGACGACTACGGGCCGGGGACGGCCCGAAGGC
>NZ_JBHWZP010000249.1:0-14053 GCF_042728395.1 Streptomyces sp. NPDC060205 | reverse complement strand
GGAAGGGACCCGGCGCCCGTGCCGCCGGGATGCCCGGGAGTCATCCCGCCTTGCGTCAGCCCGCCTTGCGGTGGTGGAACGGGTGCAGCAGGTCGGACAGATGCCAGTGGTGGACCGGCTTGGGCGCGGTCGCCGTCTCGGGCGGCTGCGGCGCCTCGGGCGACTGTGCCGCCTCCGCGGGCACCACGGTGACCGTGGCGCGCTTCATCGGCGGTACGGACAGCGTGCGGCGCATCGAGTTCTGCGCCGAGGACACCTGGCCGGCCCGCATGATGCGCACGATGTGCCCGTCGCAGTTCACACAGCTCGGCCGGCTCAGCGGCGACGGCACGATCAGGCCGTCCGCCACGTACGTCACGAACTGGGCTCCCTCGGCATCGAAGTGGTGCTCGATCTCGTACGACTGCTCCCAGCCGTGCCCGCAGCGCATGCAGGCGAAGGAATACGACTCGTGGACGGTGTCGGTGGCCGTGACGGCGTCGACGCGGCGTGCGGGTCCGCCGGTGATCCGACCGGGCTGCCCTGCGATCTCACTCATGCCAGCTCCTCTTGTCCGCTGGACGAGGACGGGTCTGTCCTTCCTCCAGTGGACGCCTCCGCCGACGCGAATGCACCGCCCCTGTCGAGTGTTGGAGCCGTCTTGGCCGATCCTTGTCGCAGGGCCCTCGATACCCGGTCGGGGCTTTGCTTTCGACGGCGGTCCTTTACGAGCGCATGGGCCGGTGCGCTCCCCTGTGAAATCGTGCGCTCCCCTGAGGGCCCGCGCGCTCCCTCGACGGGGCCGGCCGCGTCCTCTTTCAGCAGGTCACGCGCTCGTACAGCAGATCGTCCAGGGGGTCGCGCGACGGACGCCCGGAGCCGGTTCGGAGGCGGCCCCGGGGCAGTTCGAAGGCGACCCGGAGGCGGCTCGCGGCGGCCCGGAGATCACGCGGAGGCGTCTCGAACACCGCTCCGAAGGCCGCGCCGAAGACCACTCAGGGGGCGGCTCAGGGGGCCGCACAGGGGACCACTCAGGGGACGCATAGGGGGCCGCTCAGGGGGCCGCGCGCTCCGCGTTCTTCGCCGCGACGACCGCGTCGAAGACCTCCCGCTTGGGCACGCCCGCGTCCGCGGCGACGGCGGCGATGGCCTCCTTGCGGCGCTCCCCCGCCTCCTCGCGCACCCGCACCCTGCGCACCAGTTCGTCGGGGCCGAGCACCTCGGTCCTCTCCGGGGCGCCCTCGACGACGACGGTGATCTCGCCGCGTACGCCCTCCGCGGCCCAGACGGCGAGGTCCCCGAGCGGGCCCCGCTTGACCTCCTCGTACGTCTTCGTCAGCTCGCGGCAGACGGCGGCCCGCCGCTCCGCCCCGAACACCTCGGCCATCGCGGCGAGCGTGTCGTCGAGGCGGTGGGGGGCCTCGAAGAAGACGAGCGTGCGCCGCTCGTCCTCGACCTCGCGCAGCCGCGAGAGGCGTTCGCCGGCCTTGCGCGGCAGGAATCCCTCGAAGCAGAACCGGTCGACGGGCAGCCCGGACAGCGCGAGCGCGGTGAGCACGGCGGACGGGCCGGGCACGGCCGTGACCTTGATGTCCTTCTCGACGGCGGCGGCGACGAGCCGGTAGCCCGGGTCGGACACGGACGGCATCCCGGCGTCGGTCACGAGCAGCACGCGCGCGCCGCCGGCCAGCGCCTCGACCAGTTCGGGCGTGCGCGCGGACTCGTTGCCCTCGAAGTAGGACACGACCCGTCCGGTCGGCTGGACGTCGAGGCCCTGGGTCAGCCGGCGCAGCCGCCGGGTGTCCTCGGCGGCGATGACGTCGGCCCCCGCGAGCTCCGCCGCGAGGCGGGGCGGTGCGTCCGCGATGTCCCCGATGGGCGTGCCTGCGAGTACGAGGATTCCTGCCGCGGTCCCACCGGTTCCTGTCACGGTTCCATCCTCGCAGGGGCGGCCCGCGGGACTCACACAGACCTGTTCCCTACGATGGCGCGGTGACAAGTACCGCGTCCTCCACGGACACCCGGCAGGGACAGGGCGTCGAAGAGCAGCGGCCGTCGTGGCAGCAGCGGCTGCGCAGGTTCGGCCACACGGCCGGATCCAGAGACGACGTCCGCGACCGCCTCGTGCCCGCGTACACCGAGCCCGGCCCACGTCTGTGGGCGGCGATCGGGCTCCGCCAGGAGGCCGCCGCCCGCGTCGTCCGCTGGTCGGCGTGGGGCGGCCCGCTGCTCGTCACGCTGCTGGCGGGCCTGACGCGGTTCTGGAACCTGGGCAGCCCGAAGGCGGTGATATTCGACGAGACGTACTACGCCAAGGACGCCTGGGCGCTCATCCACCGCGGATTCGAGGTCAACTGGGCCAAGGACGCCAACGACCTGGTCCTGCAGCACGGCGACAGCGTCCGGATCCCGACGGACGCCGCCTACGTGGTCCACCCGCCGGTCGGCAAGTACGTCATCGGGCTCGGCGAGTGGATGTTCGGGTTCACGCCGTTCGGCTGGCGGTTCATGACGGCCCTGCTCGGCACGCTGTCCGTGCTGATGCTGTGCCGGATCGGCCGCCGCCTGTTCCGCTCGACGTTCCTCGGGTGCCTGGCGGGCGCGCTGATGGCCGTGGACGGCCTGCACTTCGTGATGAGCCGCACCGCGCTGCTCGACCAGGTGCTGATGTTCTTCGTCCTCGCGGCCTTCGGCTGCCTGGTCGTCGACCGCGACAAGTCCCGCGAACGCCTGGCCGCCGCGCTGCCCCCGGACGCCGACGGGGTCGTACGCCCGGACTCCCGCATCGCCACGACCACCCGTCTGGGCCTGCGTCCCTGGCGGCTGCTGGCGGGCCTGATGCTCGGCCTCGCCATCGGCACCAAGTGGAACGGCCTCTACATCCTTGTCGCGTTCGGCCTGATGACGGTCCTGTGGGACGTCGGCTCCCGGCGGGTGGCGGGCGCCCGCCGCCCCTACGTGGCGGTCCTCAGGCGCGACGTGGGCTGGGCGTTCCTCTCCACGGTCCCGGTGGCGATCGTCACCTATCTCGTCTCCTGGACGGGCTGGTTCCTGTCCGCCACCGACGGCAAGGGCGGCTACTACCGCAACTGGGCCACCGCCGACGGCCGCACCAGCGAGTGGTCCTGGCTGTTCCCCGACTGGTGGCGCAGCCTGTGGCACTACGAGACCCAGGTGTACGACTTCCATGTCGGCCTGCACTCCCCGCACACGTACCAGTCGAACCCGTGGAGCTGGATCGTCACGGGCCGCCCGGTCTCGTACTTCTACGAGTCGCCGCTGCCCGGCAAGGACGGCTGCCCGACGGACGCGGGCGAGAAGTGCGCCCGCGAGGTCCTGGCGCTCGGCACCCCGCTCCTGTGGTGGGCCGCGGCCTTCGCGATCCTGTACGTCCTGTGGCGTTGGATCTTCCGCCGCGACTGGCGGGCGGGCGCGATCGCCTGCGGCATCGCGGCGGGCTACCTCCCGTGGTTCCTCTACCAGGAACGCACGATCTTCTTCTTCTACGCGGTCGTCTTCCTCCCCTTCCTGTGCCTGGCGGTGGCGATGATGATCGGCGCGATGCTGGGCCCACCGGGCGCCACGGAACGCCGCCGGGTGATCGGCGCGGCGGCATCGGGCGTCCTGGTCCTCCTGATCGCCTGGAACTTCATCTACTTCTGGCCGATCTACACGGGCCAGGCGATCCCCATCGACAGCTGGCGGGCCCGGATGTGGCTGGACACCTGGGTCTAGCCCGCCCGTTGGCGCCGTCCCTCACCTCGCCCATTACCCCCGAAGTAATCGACCGTTCTCCTCGCCCCCGGCAGGATCAGGCACCTCGGCGGCCACCGTCGCCGGGATCCGGTCGTGGTAGCGAGGAGAGCGTCATGTCCGTCGGTTCCAGCGCGACAGCAGATGTCAGCGGTGCGGTCACCCGGGCCGTCGTGGAGGAGTTCCTGGCCGCCCGGGTCGCCGGGGACACCGGGCGGCTCGTGGAGATCTTCGCCGAGCGCGTCGACTGGGTGCTCGCCGAGAATCCCGGTGTGCCGTGGATCCGGCCGCGGTCCACCGCCGCCGAGTGCGCCGCGCAGGCCGTGGAACTGGCCGAGCACACCGTGCCCGAGGACGCGCGGGTGTCCGTCGACGCCTTCCTCGTCGACGGCGCCGACGCGGTGCTGACGGGGTGGGTGTCGGGGACCGTACGGGCGACGGGGAAGTCCTTCGAGGGGCCGTTCGCGCTGCGTCTCACCGTCGGGGGCGGCCGGATCACCCGCCACCATCTCTACGAGGACGGCCTGGCCGTCGCCGAGGCGTGCGCCGCCTGACGGACCAGGCCCGTTCCGTCCGCCGACCGGGCTCCGCGCGTCTAACGATCGGGGAACAGCACCCCCATCCGTCACTCTCCCCGCATACAGTGCGACACAGGGACACCGTTCTGAACGCGTTCAGAACAGTGCACGGGGAGGACCGGGGAGGGGACGCGGGATGCGGAGCGGGGTCAAGGTCGGCTTGGTCGGCGGGGTGTTCGCCGTGATGGTGGGGGGCGCGGGGTACGGCGCGTACAACATCGTGACCGCCGTCAGCGGGGACGGGGGTTCCGCCGCCGCGGCCGAGAGGACCGGGCCGCCCTCCGGCGACGAGGTGCGGGAGACCTCCGAGAAGTTCTTCACCGCCTGGGAGCAGGGGGACGCCCCCACCGCCGCGGATCTGACGAACAACGCCCTGGGCGCCAAGGAGCTGCTCGTCGCCTACGGCGGCCAGGCGCACATCGGGAAGGTGAAGATCACGCCCGGTACGGCGACGGGCACGACCGTGCCGTTCAAGGTGTCGGCCACCGTGTCGTACGAGGGGAAGAGCAAGCCGCTGGCCTACCGGAGCGAGCTGGCCGTCGTGCGGGGGAAGACCTCGGGCCGGGCACTGGTCGACTGGCAGCCGGCCGTGCTGCACCCGGACCTCAAGAAGGGCGACACTCTGGTCACGGGCGAGGCGGCGAGCCCGCCCATCGAGGCGGTGGACCGTAACGGCACCGTCCTGACGAAGGAGAAGTACCCGTCCCTCGGACCCGTGCTCGACACCCTGCGCGAGCGGTACGGCGACAAGGCGGGCGGCACCCCCGGCGTCGAGCTCGCGATCCAGCACGAGAGCGAGAGCGCGGGCGACACCACACTGGTCACGCTCGCCAAGGGCAGGGCCGGCAAGCTGCGGACGACGATCAGCGCGGGCGCGCAGGCCGCCGCGGAGAAGGCCGTCACGCGGTACGCGGAGTCGTCGGTGGTCGCCGTGAAGCCGAGCACCGGCGAGGTGCTGGCGGTCGCGAACCACCGCGGGGACGCCTTCAACGCGGCCTTCCAGGGCAAGGTCGCGCCCGGCTCCACCATGAAGATCATCACCGCGGCGATGTTCATCGACAACGGCGTGACCGCGATGAACAGCCCGGCGCCCTGTCCGCCGACCGCGACCTGGCAGAGCCAGACCTTCAAGAACCTCACGGGCATGGAGCCCGACGAGAAGGCCACGCTCGCGAACAGCTTCATGCGTTCGTGCAACACGGCCTTCGTGAAGCTCGTCGACGGCTCCGACGCACGGCCGCTCACGGACGAGTCGCTCACCACCGAGGCGCAGGAGCGGTTCGGCATCGGCAAGGACTGGAAGACGGGCATCGTCTCCTTCGACGGGAGCGTCCCCGCCTCCGGCGGCCCGAACCGCGCCGCCAACGCGATCGGCCAGGGCGAGGTCCAGATGAACCCGCTGAACATGGCGTCGGTCACCGCGACCGCGATCACGGGCACGTTCCGCCAGCCCTACCTGGTGTCGCCGAAGCTCGACGACCGCGAGATGGCCACCGCGCGCGGTCTGCCGTCCGGCACCTCCCAGCAGCTGAAGCAGATGATGCGGCTCACCGCGACCAGCGGCACCGGCGCGCAGGCGATGTCGGGGCTCGGCGGTGACATCGGCGCCAAGACCGGCTCCGCCGAGGTCGACGGCCAGGAGACGTCCGACAGCTGGTTCACCGGCTTCCGCGGCGATGTCGCGGCCGCGGCCATGACGGAGGAGGGCGGTCACGGAGGGGACGCGGCGGGTCCGATTGTCGCAGCTGTGCTACGGACAGGCGGCTGAACTCACCCTCACAGGCCGGGACTCTAGGGTGGTGGCTCTCGTTCAAGTAGCGCCGGTGGGGATTTCGAGGGGCGTACGGGGAACTCCTGGAGCCGGCGCAGACTCGTGGAGAGCCGTTGAGGGCGTCGGGGAAGCAGCGAAGGAACGGAAGCCGTGGGGAACAGAAGGCGCGCACCTGAGCGCGGCAGGACGAAGACGAAGCCCGCCGTCATCGGCGGGATGATCGCCGTTGTCGTCGGTGGTGCGGGGTTCGGCGTCTACGCCCTGTACGGCGGCGGAGCGGTGGCCGACGCGGGCTCGTCCTCCGGCGCCGAGGCCGTGAAGAGCGGGCCGCTGTCGGCGGCCGAGGTGAAGTCCACGGCGACCGCCTTCCTCACGGCCTGGCAGAGCGGTGACGTGGAGAAGGCCGCCGCCGCGACGAACGACGCCACGGCCGCGCGCGCCCTGCTCACGGGCTACGGCAAGGAGGCGTACATCGAGGATGTGACGCTGACGGCCAAGAAGCGCACCGGGGACGCCGTGCCGTTCGCCGTCAAGGGCACGGTCGCGTACAAGACCCTGACCAAGCCGCTCGCGTACGAGTCCGAGCTGACCGTCGTGCGGCGCGCCAAGGACGGCAAGCCGCTGGTCGACTGGCACGCGGCGGTCGTGCACCCGGAGCTGGAGGACGGCGACAGGCTGGTCACCGGCGAGGCCGGGACGCCTCCCGTCAAGGCCCTGGACCGGGACGGCGGCGAGCTGACCACCGCCAAGTACCCCTCGCTGGGGACGGTCCTGGACGGTCTGCGGGAGAAGTACGGCAAGAAGGCCGGCGGCAAGGCGGGCGTCGAACTGCGGGTGGTCCGCGCCGGCTCCGAGGACGCCAAGGGCAGCGACGCCGGTACGGCGAAGAAGTCGGACGCCTCCGACAAGAACCCCGACAAGACGCTGCTGGAGCTGAGCAAGGGCACGCCGGGCACGGTCCGTACGACGCTCAGCCCGGCCCTTCAGGCGACCGCCGAGGAGCAGGTGGCCGCGAAGTCCAAGGCATCGGCGGTGATGATCAGGCCGTCGACCGGCGAGATCCTGGCCGTCGCGAACTCGGGGCACGGCTTCAACACCGCGTTCCAGGGCTCGCTGGCCCCCGGCTCGACGATGAAGATCGTCACGGCCTCGCTGCTCATCGACAAGGGGCTCGCGTCGGTGAACAAGGAGCACCCCTGCCCCAAGTACTCGACGTACGGCGGCTGGAAGTTCCAGAACGACGACAAGTTCGAGATCAAGGGCGGCACGTTCAAGGCGAGCTTCGCGCGCTCCTGCAACACGGCCTTCATCAGCCAGGCCAAGAAGCTGAGCGACGACGACCTGACCAAGCAGGCCCAGCAGGTGTTCGGTCTCGGCATGGACAACTGGGCGATCGGGGTGCCGACCTTCGACGGCTCGGTGCCGGTGCAGTCGCAGGCCCAGAAGGCGGCCTCGCTGATCGGGCAGGGCGGGGTGCGGATGAACCCGCTGAACATGGCGTCGGTCGTCGCCACGGCCAAGACGGGCACGTTCCGTCAGCCCTATCTGGTGTCTCCGACCGTCGACGACCGGACCCTCGCGAAGGGGACCCGCTCGCTGTCGGCCGACACGCAGGCCCAGCTCAAGGAGCTCCTGCAGTACACGGCCGCGGCCGGTACGGCGGCGGAGGCCATGGCCGGGCTCGGCCCGGACTTCGGAGCCAAGACCGGCTCCGCGGAGGTCGACAACCAGAAGAAGCCCAACGGCTGGTTCACGGCCTGGAAGGGCGATCTGGCCGCCGCGGGTGTGGTCCAGCAGGGCGGGCACGGCGGCGAGACGGCCGGACCGATCGTGGCGGCGCTGCTGAAGGCGGGCAGCTGACCGGGGCAGGGACCTGGGCGGGGCCGCTGCCGGTCGGGGCGGGGCCGCTGCCGGTCGGGGCGGGGTCCCAGCCGGTCGGCGTACGGTCGCTGTCGGCGGAGGTGCGGCCCCCGCGGGGTGGCTGAACCGGTCGGGGCGGCCGGTTCAGTTCGACGACACGGGGGTGGCCGTGTACGTCCGGCGCAGGAAGCGGATCAGCGTCTTCGCCTCGAACTGCACGACCGCCACTCCCTTCGCCGAGTGGAACTCCATGACGGCCTGGACCCGGCCGCAGGGCCAGATGCGTACGTCACCGGCGGCGGCCGGCGCCCGTAGCCCCTGTTCGAGCAGGTCGCGGGCGAAGACCCACTCGTGGTGGCCGGGCAGCATGATGTGCACCCGTCGGGGGTCGGCGTCCGGGTCGTATCGAAGGGCCACCGGCACGGCGGGCGGATCCTGCGCCTCGTCCGTCACGATGTGGGCGCGCGCGTACTGCTCAACGGCGGACATCGATCGCTCCCTCTTTGAACTGATCCATATCTAATGTCGCATATTTTCCGATATGCGCTCCCAGCTGAGTCGTAGCCGTATTCGGGGTCACCTCGCTCTTGCAAGCTGTTCGCATTAAGCCACTATCATCGAACGGTTATCGCCAGTCGGCCTGCCCCCGGAAGCGGAGCCCTCCATGCACGTGCCCGACGGATTCATCAACGCGCCCGTCTCCGTCGCCGCCGGAGCCGTGGCCGCCACGGCGGTCGCGGTGAGCCTGCGCGGCGCCCGCCGTGAGCTCGACGAACGCACGGCCCCGCTCGCGGGACTGGTCGCCGCGTTCATCTTCGCCGTGCAGATGCTGAACTTCCCGGTCGCGGCCGGGACCAGCGGACATCTGCTCGGAGGCGCGCTCGCCGCGATACTCGTGGGCCCCTTCACCGGGGTCCTGTGCGTGTCGGTCGTGCTCCTCATGCAGGGCATCCTCTTCGCGGACGGCGGCCTCACGGCGCTCGGCGTGAACATCACGAACATGGCGGTGGTCACCACGGTCGTGGCCTACGCCGTCTTCCGCGGCCTCGTAAAACTCCTGCCCAGGAAGCGTCGGTCCATTACCGTCTCGGCGTTCGTCGCCGCTGTGATCTCCGTCCCTGCCGCCGCCGTGGCCTTCACCCTGATCTACGCGGTCGGGGGCACCACGGACGTCCCGATCGGGCAGGTCTTCACCGCCATGGTCGGCGTGCACGTCCTCATCGGCATCGGTGAGGCCGCGATCACGGCCCTGACGGTCGGCGCCGTCATCGCCGTACGCCCGGACCTCGTGTACGGGGCCCGCGGGCTGACCGCGCCCCTGAAGCTGCGGGTCAACGGCGAACTGGTCGACACCCCCGCCGCCGAGCCCGTCCCCGCCGCCGCCCGGTCCCACCGCAAGGTGTGGCTGGCGGGGCTCGCCACCTCCCTCGTCCTCGCCGGGTTCGTCAGCTTCTACGCCTCGGCGAACCCCGACGGCCTGGAGAAGGTCGCCTCCGACAAGGGCATCGACGCCAAGGTCGAGGACCACGCCGCCGCCGACTCGCCGCTCGCCGACTACGGCGTCGAAGGCCTCACCAACAGCCGGATCTCCGGCGGCCTCGCGGGCGTGATCGGCGTGGGCGTCACGATCGTCGCGGGCACGGGCGTCTTCTGGGCCGTCCGCAGGCGCCGTACGCCCGAGAACCAGAGCGGGCCCTCCCAGGTCGGCGAGTCCGTCTGACATGGGAGCAGGCCACGCGCACCGGCTCTACCGGCACGGACACTCGCCCGTGCACGGACTGCCGCCGCACACCAAGCTCGCCGCCGTCTTCGCCTTCGTGCTGGTCGTCGTCTCCACCCCGCGCGAGGCGATGTGGGCCTTCGGGCTGTACGCGCTGCTGCTGGCGGGCGTGGCGTACGCGGCCCGCGTCCCCGCCGGCTTCGTACTGAAGCGGCTGCTGATCGAGGTGCCGTTCGTGGCCTTCGCCGTGCTGATGCCCTTCGTGGCGCAGGGCGAGCGGGTCGACGTGCTCGGGCTCTCCCTGAGCGTGAACGGCCTGTGGGGCGCCTGGAACGTCCTCGCCAAGGGCACGCTCGGGGTCGCCGCGTCCGTACTGCTCGCCTCGACGACCGAGCTGCGCGAACTCCTCCTGGGCCTCCAGCGCCTGAAGCTCCCACCGCTCCTCGTACAGATCGCGTCCTTCATGATCCGGTACGGGGACGTCATCACGGACGAGATGCGGCGCATGCGGATCGCGCGGGAGTCGCGCGGCTTCGAAGCCCGTGGCATCCGCTCCTGGAGCGTCCTCGCCAAGTCCGCCGGCGCCCTGTTCATCCGCTCCTACGAGCGCGGGGAACGGGTGCACCTGGCCATGGTGAGCCGGGGCTACACCGGTTCGATGCCGGTCATCGACGAGGTGACCGCGTCGCGCGCGCAGTGGTCGTACGCCTTCGCCCTGCCGTGCGCCGCACTCGTCGTATGTCTGCTGGGATGGACCCTGTGAACTCGCCTCCTGCGCTCCCCTCCCCCGCCCCCTCGCTCGACGTGGCCGGGCTGGCCTTCGCCTATCCCGACGGGCACCAGGCCCTCTTCGGCGTGGACTTCAGCGTCGGCCGGGGCGAGCGCGTGGCGCTGCTCGGCCCGAACGGCGCAGGCAAGACGACCCTCGTGCTCCACCTCAACGGCATCCTGACCGGCGGCGCGGGCACGGTCACGGTCGCCGGGCTGCCCGTCGGCAAGAAGCACATGGCGGAGATCCGGCGGAAGGTCGGCATCGTCTTCCAGGACCCGGACGACCAGCTCTTCATGCCGAGCGTGCGCGAGGACGTGGCGTTCGGGCCCGCCTCCGCCGGGCTGAAGGGGCCCGAGTTGGAGGCGCGGGTGCGCACGGCGCTCGAACAGGTCGGCATGGAGGCCTTCGCCGACCGTCCGCCGCACCACCTCTCCTTCGGCCAGCGGCGCCGGGTGGCGGTCGCGACCGTGCTGGCGATGGAGCCGGAGATCCTCGTCCTCGACGAGCCGTCCTCCAACCTCGACCCCGCCTCGCGGCGCGAACTCGCCGACATCCTGCGCTCGTTGGACGTGACCGTGCTGATGGTCACGCACGATCTGCCGTACGCGCTCGAACTGTGCCCCCGTGCCCTGATCCTCAGCGACGGCGTGATCGCCGCGGACGGCCGCACCGGTGAACTGCTCTCCGACGAGGAGCTGATGCGGGAGCACCGCCTGGAGCTGCCGTTCGGCTTCGATCCGCGCTCGGTGACAATGGGCGCGTGACGCTCGCGCGGCGAAGGGTACGGGTACGGACGTGGTGGATGTGAACGGCTCAGTGGCCGAGGGCTTCGAGCCGGTCGAGGCGGCGTTCGTACGGAACTTCGAGGCGCTCGGGGACCGGGGCGCGGCGGTCGCGGTGTACCGGGACGGGCACAAGGTCGTGGACCTGTGGGCGGGCACGAAGGACATCGACGGCGCGGAGCCGTGGGCGCGCGACACCGCGCAGATCGTGCGCTCGGCGACGAAGGGGGTCGCGGCGGCGGCGCTCCTCCTCCTCCACCAGCGGGGACTGCTCGACCTGGACGCGCCGGTGGGCGAGTACTGGCCCGGGTTCAAGGCGGCGGGCAAGGAGCGGGTGCTGGTCCGGCACGTCCTCTCGCACCGGGCCGGGCTGCCGGTCCTGGACCACCCGCTCACGCCCGAGGAGTCGCTGGACCCGCTGCGGGGTGCCGAGGCGGTCGCCCGGCAGGCCCCGGTGTGGGAGCCCGGCACGGACCACGGTTACCACGCGCTGACGTACGGCTGGCTGGCCGGTGAGCTGCTGCGGCGCGTCACGGGCGACGGCATCGGCGACTGGATCGCGCGGGAGATCGCGGGCCCGGTGGGCGCGGACCTGTGGGTCGGGCTGCCGGAGCGGGAGGCGGCCCGGGTCGGCAGGGTGGGCCGCGCACAGACCCCGGAGAACGGCGGCGCGGGCCTGCGCGCCCGCCCGAAACAGTCGGTGACGGAGGCGTACGAGAACCCTGACTCCCTCACCCGGCGGGCCTTCGCGGCGATCACCCCGTTCCCGGACCAGAACGACCCGGCGTACCGGGCGGCGGCGCTCCCCGCGACGAACGGCATCGCGACGGCGGACGGGCTGGCCCGCTTCTACGCGTCCCTGATCGGCGAAGTGGACGGCGGCACACGCCTGTTCACTCCGTCGACCCTGGCGGCGGCCCGCACGCAGGAGTCGGCGGGCCCGGACCGCGTCCTGGTCGTCAACACCCGCTTCGGCCTCGGCTACATGCTCCACGGCTCGGCCTCCCCGTTCCTGTCCCCCGGCTCCTTCGGCCACCCGGGCAGAGGCGGCTCCCTGGGCTTCGCCGACCCCGAGACGGGAATCGCGTTCGCCTACGTCACGAACGGCTTCCGCAAGACGGTCACGGCGGATCCGCGGGCGCAGGGGTTGGTGCGGGCTGTGCGGGGGGTTTTGGGGGCGTAGAGCCCGCCAACACGAGTCGTGCAGGTGCAGACGGGTCCGCGTACGGCGGGTCGTGTGTCGGCTGCCGGGCCGGTGGGGGCCGGTCGCGCAGTTCCCCGCGCCCCTGAGGGGCCCGGCCCCGTACGACGCCTAGCCCGCGTGCAGCATCAGGCCTATCCCCACCACCAGCAGGCCCGCCGCCGCGATGCGTGGGGCGCCGAAGCGTTCCTTGAAGAAGACCGCTCCTATTGCCGCGCCCACGATGATGCTCGACTCGCGCAGCGCCGCCACCGGGGCCAGTTCCGCTCGGGTCTGGGCCCATAGGACCAGGCCGTACGCGGCGACGGACAGGGCTGCGCCGAGGAGGCCTACGGCGGCGAACGGGCGTAGGACGGGGAGGAATTCGCCGCGCCAGCGGTACAGCGCGTACGCCGGGATCGCCACGCCCTCCACCGCCATCAGCCAGGCGATGTAGGCGAGGGAGGAGCCCGAGGCGCGTACGCCCAGGCCGTCCACGACCGTGTACGCCGCGATGGTCAGGCCCGTCGCGAGCGCCGCGACGATCGCCGCCCAGTTCGGGCGGCTTCCGCGCAGGCCCCACAGGGCGACCCCGGTCAGGCCCGCGCACGACACGGCGATGCCCGCGGCCGCCCAGCCGTCGGGCACCTCGTGCGCGAAGAGTGCCGCGAGCAGGGTGACCACCAGGGGCGCGGTGCCGCGCGCGATGGGGTACGCCTGGCCGAAGTCGCCCAGCCGGAAGGAGCGCATGAGGAGGACGTAGTACGCGACGTGGACGACCGCCGAGACGATCAGGTACGGCCAGGCCTTTGCGGCGGGGAACGGGACGAACGGCACCATGGCTAGGCCGATGAGCGCTCCCCCGCCCGCTATCAGCGTGAAGCCGACCAGTTTGTCGGTGATGTGGTGGGCCAGCGCGTTCCAGCCGGCGTGGGTGACCGCCGCGGCCAGGACGGCCGCGGTGACCAGCGGAGTCACGCGGACTGCTCGCGGACGTCCACCAGGGTGCCGCCGGCGTGGTCGATCAGGGTCCTCGGGGCCATCGGGAACACGGAGTACGGGGTGCCCGCGGCGGCCCACACGATGTCGTGGTCCAGCAGGGAACGGTCCGCCAGAACACGGGTCTTGCTGCGGTGTCCGAAGGGGGGTACGCCACCGATCGCGTATCCCGTCGTCTCGCGTACGAGGTCCGCCCTGGCCCGGGTGACCCTCTCGGCGCCCAGTGCGTGCTGTACGAGGTCGAGGTCCACGCGGGAGGAGCCGTCCATGAGGACGAGGACCGGGACGCCGTCCGCGGCGAAGATCAACGACTTGCAGATCTCGCTGAGTTCGCAGCCGAGTGCCGTGGCGGCCTCGGCGGCGGTGCGGGTCGCCTCCGGGAAGCGGCGGACCCGCGGGAGCAGGTCGTCTAGCCCCAACTTCCTTACGGCCTCGGCGAAACGGGGGTGGGCTGCGGTCTGTTCTTCTTCGGCGGCGGTCATGAAGAGCACGCTAGTCGGTGGTGGGCGGGCACGGTCGTGGGCGGGCACGGTCGTGGGCGGGCGGGGCCGTGCCGGTACGCCGTGGTCCGCCGCGTAGCCCTTCCGAACGCAGCTCCCCATGTCAGCGGAGTTCCGTATGCCCGGGGGCGGCGGACCACGGCGTACCGGCACGGCCCC